>JBKBXX010000028.1:0-30926 GCA_046313915.1 Burkholderiales bacterium
AGAGCAGCCGCTCGGCGAGGCCGCGGCAGCGCAGCCCGAACCCCGGCAGCCCGTGCCGGATGCGGAGCCATTAACCCCGTTTCCGCCCGGCGCGGTGGCGGCTGCGGGCGTCTCTGGAGCGACGCCTCCCGCCCCCGGCCTGGATCCGCTGATCGACTGCATGGTCGCAATCGATGCCGGGAAGCCGATTCCCGGGGCTCTCGTCGCGGAGCTGCTGGGAAAAATTGCGACTGGCGGCAAAACGGTCCGCTGCGTTGGTTTCGACGCCGATGCCGTGCAATGGGAAGAGGCGGGACGCGATTGCGGCGACCGCTACAGCCGGCTGTATCTGGCGCTGCAACTGGCCGACCGGTCGGGTCCGCTGCATGCGGCGCAGCTCGCCGCGCTTTGCGAGGCGGCGCAGGCCTGCGCTGGGAAAATTCAGGCAACGGTAGCGCTTCCCGATGCGCGGGAAACCTTGCAGCGGGCGCGTGAGCTCGATCGCTTTTGCGCCGAAGTCGATGTCGCAATCGGCATCAACATCGTAGCACCGCAGGCGGCATCGTTTTCCGGCACCAAGATTCGCGCGCTGGCCGAAGCGGCGGGTTTCAAACTCGAGCCCGAAGGCGTATTCCATTATCGTAACGATGATCGCAAGACCTTGTTCACGCTTGACAATCACGAGCCGGCGCCTTTCATTCCCGAACAGATCAAAACTATCACCACTACCGGCATCACGCTGCTGCTCGACGTGCCGCGGGTCGCCGATGGCCACAAGATTCTCGATCGCATGATCGATATCGGCAGGCATTTCGCCCAGGCGCTTGGCGGCCGGCTGGTCGATGACAATCGCGCTGCGCTGAGCGAGCCGGGAATCGTCAAAATCAAGCGCCAGTTGAATGCGATTCACGCGACCATGGCAGCGCACGGCGTGCAACCCGGAAGCGAGCGCGCGCTGCGCCTGTTTTCATGAGTGCCTCGACGGACGTCCGCAAGCGCATCGCTCATCTGCGCGAGGAAATCGAACGGCACAATTACCAGTATTACGTGCTTGACCAACCGCTCATTTCCGATGCCGAGTACGACCGGCTGTTTCGCGAGCTGCAGGAACTCGAAGCCGCTCATCCCGAACTGATCACCCCGGATTCCCCCACCCAGCGGGTCGGCAGCGTGCCGCTTTCCGGCTTCGCGGAAGTCAGGCACCGCGTTCCCATGCTGTCGCTCAACAACGCTTTCGATGACGCCGAAGTGGCGGCGTTTGACCGGCGGGTGCGCGAGGCGCTCGGCTTGGAGGAAGTCGAGTATGCGGCGGAACCCAAGTTCGATGGGCTGGCAGTGAGTCTGGTCTACGAGCACGGCGTGTTGGTCCGCGGCGCGACGCGTGGCGACGGCTATGTCGGAGAAGACGTCACCGCCAATTTACGCACGATCAGGGCGATTCCCATCAGGCTCGGCGCGCGGCAGCCGCCAGCGCTGCTCGAAGCGCGTGGCGAGGTCCTGATGCTGAAAGCGGATTTCGAGCAGCTCAACCGCATGCAGCGCGAGAAGGGGGGCAAGGAGTTCGCCAATCCGAGAAACGCGGCTGCGGGTTCGCTGCGGCAGCTCGATCCGCGCATCACGGCGTCGCGCCGGCTCGCTTTTTTTGCTTACGGCCTCGGTGCTGCGGAGGGAATTCCCGCTTTCAGAAAACACAGCGAACTGCTCGACTATCTCGCCGGTCAGCGGTTTCCGGTCGCTCGCGAGCGCAAGGTGGTGCACGGCTTGCAGGGATTGCTTGGCTACTATCACGCAATTGGCGAGCGGCGCCGCCATCTGCCGTACGACATCGATGGCGTGGTCTACAAAGTCAACGATCTTGCGGCGCAGGAACAGCTGGGTTTCGTATCGCGCGCGCCGCGATTTGCGGTGGCACACAAGTTTGCCGCCGAGGAGGCGTTGAGCGAAGTGCTGGCGATCGACGTGCAGGTCGGCAGGACCGGCGCGCTGACTCCGGTGGCGCGGCTCAAGCCGGTATTCGTCGGTGGCGTCACCGTGACTAACGCCACGCTGCACAACGAGGACGAAATCCGTCGCAAGGACATTCGCATCGGCGATACGGTGGTCGTGCGCAGAGCGGGTGATGTCATTCCCGAGGTGGTGCGCGTCGTTCCCGGGAAACGTCCCACACATGCGCGCGCTTTCGTCATGCCGCAAAAATGCCCGGTATGCGGCTCTGCGGTCAGGCGGCTCGACGGCGAGGCGGTGGCGCGCTGTACCGCGGGGCTTTATTGTCCGGCGCAGCGCAAGGAAGCGCTGCTGCATTTCGCTTCGCGCCGCGCCATGGACATCGAAGGGCTGGGTGAGAAGCTGGTCGATCAGCTGGTCGATGACGGTCTGGTCGAAACGCCTGCCGATCTGTACCGGCTGGACGTCGAGACTTTGGCCGAACTCGAGCACATGGCGGAAAAATCGGCGCACAACATCATGGCCGCCATCGACAAGAGCAAACGCACCACACTGGCTCGTTTCATTTACGCTCTCGGCATCCGCAATGTCGGCGAACGCACCGCAGCCGACCTGGCGCGCCATTTTGGCGATCTGCAATCCCTGATGGCAGCGGACGAGCATGCCCTGCAGCAGGTGCCGGGTATTGGCCCGGTGGTTGCGCAGAGCGTCGCGCAATTCTTTGCCGAAAGGCATAATCGCGAAGTCGTGGCCAAGCTGCTCGCTTCGGGGATCACTTTCGAGCGCGTTGCGCGCGTTCCATCCGCGGGCAAGGCGAGCGGCAGGATTTTCGTGCTGACGGGCACGTTGCCGCATCTTTCGCGCGAGGAAGCAAAGCAGCGCATCGAAGCCCGCGGCGGTCGCGTGACGGGCAGCGTGTCGAAGAAGACGGATTACGTGGTGGTCGGCGCCGATCCGGGAAGCAAATACGACAAGGCGCGGGAACTCGGCATCGCCGTGCTCGACGAAGACGGGCTGCTGAAACTGCTGCAGGATTGAAGACCCTCGGGACATGTACAACAAAATCAGCAAAGCGGTTTTTCCGGTGGCGGGCAGGGGCACGCGCTTTTTGCCCGCGACCAAGGCGAGCCCCAAGGAGATGATGCCCATCGTCGACAAGCCGCTGATTCAATATGCGGTCGAGGAGGCGGTGGCGGCGGGCATCACCGAGCTCATTTTCGTGACCGGACGCGGCAAGCGCGCCATCGAAGATCATTTCGACACGGCTTACGAGCTCGAGGCCGAGCTGGAGCAACGCGGCAACGGAAAGCTGCTGGAAATGGTGCGCAACATCATTCCCGCCGAAGTGTCCTGCGTCTACGTGCGGCAACCGCAGGCATTGGGCCTGGGGCACGCGATATTGTGCGCGCGGCGGGTCGTCGGCGACGATCCTTTCGCCGTGGTGCTGGCGGATGACCTCATCGACGGCAAAACCGGCGCGTTGACACAGATGGTGAGGCTTTTCCGGCAGCAGGCATGCTCCATCATCGGCGTGCAGGACGTCGCGCCGCAGGACACCCGCCAGTACGGCATCGTGAAAATTGGTGCGCATTCGCGCTCGCCGCACCGTATCGATGGCATCGTGGAAAAACCCGAGCCGGCGGTCGCGCCCTCGACGCTGGGCGTGGTGGGACGCTACATCCTGACGCCGCGGATATTCCATCACTTGCAGCGCCTCAAGCCCGGCGCCGGCGGTGAAATCCAATTGACCGATGGCATCGCGGGACTGCTGACGGATGAAAAAGTGCTTGCCTACGAGTTCAAAGGGGTGCGCTATGATTGCGGCAGCAAAATGGGCTATCTCAAGGCGAATCTTGCTTTTGCGCTCAAGCACCCGGAAGTGGGCGCAGAGTTTCGCGCTTACCTGACGCAGCTGGGGTGCGAGGTTCCGGAGTGAATTTCTTCATTGGTGTATTATAATCTTCTAATACACATAACCGGAGAGGAGCAGGTCATGGCAAGCAAACTGATGATCGTCATGGTGAACACCGACCCCAAGAACGGCCCCGAACTGGGCGCGCCTTTTTTCCAGGCGACAGTGGCGGCCGCGATGGACTACGAAGTCGAAGTCATCCTCACGGCGCGCGCCGGCGAGCTGGCGGTGAAGGGGGTGGCGGAAAAACTGTACGTGAAGGAAGGTTCGCCGAAGAGCGTCTACGATTTCATCAAGGATGCTCACGAAGCCGGCGTGCATTTCAAGGTCTGCACGCCAACGCTCGATCTGTGGGGCAACGACCTCATTCCGGAAGTCGAGGAAACCGTCGGCGGCGCCTACGTGATCGAACAGGCGATGGACGACAACGTGGTGACTTTCACTTATTGAATGGGTATTAGCGCAGACCAGGCGCGGCAGACACTGGCGGCGGCGGAGCTCGTCTGCCCTGGCGCTGCCATTTCCGAGGCGGTGCGGCGCATGGCCGGCGAAATCTCGGCCAGACTGCAGGACAGCAATCCGCTGGTTCTCGCGGTCATGCGCGGCAGCGTGGTGTTCGCCGGCCAGCTGCTGCCGCAGCTGGCTTTCCCCCTCGAGTTCGATTATCTCGACGTGACGCGTTATGGCGACACGACCCGCGGCGGCGAGATCGTCTGGAAAGTGAGCCCCGGCACGGCAGTGTCGGGGCGGACGGTGCTGGTGCTCGATGATATACTCGATGCCGGACACACCCTGGCGGCGATACGCGACAGGCTGCTGTCCGCCGGTGCCCGCGAAGTGTATTGTGCGGTTTTCGCCGACAAGGAAACCGGACACAGCAAGCCGGTGACAGCCGATTTCGTAGGAGTGAGACTTCCCAACCGTTATGTGTTCGGCTTCGGCATGGATGTCAACGGCGCCTGGCGCAACCTGCCCGCGATCTACGCGCTCAGGCACGGCGAAGGGTGATGCGTGATGAGGATTGAGCGAAGCAGGTCCGAAACGTCGCGGGTCCCCGTCCCCATTACCCATTACCGATCACTCATCACGCCATGTTAGCCATCATCGGTGGCAGCGGCCTCGTGCAGCTCGACAACCTGGAAGTCACGCACCGGCAGGTGGTGCGCACGCCGTACGGTGAGCCGTCGGGCGCGCTGACTTTCGGAAAAATCAAGGGCCGGCAAGTGGTTTTCCTCGCGCGCCACGGCTATGGGCTCACGATTCCGCCGCACGAAGTCAATTACCGTGCCAATATCTGGGCGCTGCATTCGCTGCAGATCACGGACGCGGTTTCGATTGCCACGGTCGGCGGCATCCGCGCCGATCTCGTGCCGGGATCGCTGGTCGTTCCCGACCAGATCATCGATTACACCCACAGCCGCAAATCCACCTTTTTCAATGCCAACGGCGGTGGGGTCACGCATATCGATTTCACTCATCCCTATTGCGAGAAGCTGCGGCAGCGCCTGTTGCGGGCGGCGCAGCAGGCCGGCGAGCCGCTCGCATCGGGCGGAACCTACGCGGCGACACAGGGACCGCGGCTGGAAACCGCCGCCGAGATCAATCGCCTGGAGCGCGATGGCGCCGACATGGTCGGCATGACCGGCATGCCGGAAGCGGCTCTCGCGCGCGAAGTGGGGTTGTGCTATGCGGCGATCGCCGTGGTGGTCAACGCCGCCGCCGGGCGCGGCACGAGCGCCCAAGGTGTGAAGTTCGAAGACATCGGCGCCGCATCGCAACCGGCGATGGCGCGCGTGCGCCGGATCCTGGAACAACTGGTGATGCTCGATGGCGATTAGGACCGTGCTGAGAATGGGCGACCCTCGCCTGCTCGAAGCCGCGAAACCGGTGGAAAAATTTGCCACGCCGGAGCTCGAAGCGCTGCTGGCCGACATGCATGACACGATGCAGGCCCTGAACGGCGCTGGACTGGCTGCGCCGCAAATCGGCGTCGGACTGCAAGTCGTGATTTTCGGCGTCGACCACAATCCGCGCTATCCCGATGCGCCAGCCGTGCCGCACACGGTTCTGATCAATCCCGTGCTGACTGCGCTGGGCGCGGAGACCGAAGACGGCTGGGAGGGTTGCCTTTCGCTGCCGGGCCTGCGCGGTCTGGTGCCGCGCTACCGCGATGTGCGCTACCGCGGCTACGACCAGCACGGCGGCGAGATCGATCGCACGGTGAGCGGATTTCATGCGCGCGTGGTGCAGCACGAATGCGATCATCTGGCCGGCATTCTGTACCCGATGCGTATCCGCGATCTGCGCCATTTCGGCTTCGTCGAGGAACTGTTCCCGCAGCAGGATCCGCCTCTCGACGAGTAGTCGCATAATATATAAGTTATTGATTATTAATAGTTATTTTTGTAGCTCTGGAATGCCTCACCGCTCGGCGACGGGGCCGCGCCGCGGCTCAGGTCCGCAGCTGCTCGAGCAGATCGCTTTCGAGCCTGACCACTTTTTTCGGATCTCTCAGCGCCTGCCCCGTGATCAGGAACACGTCTTCGGCGCGCGACCCGAGGGTATTGATTTTCGCAGTGTGGAGGTTGATGTCGTAGGCGGTGAGCACGCGCGCCACGCGCGACAGCAGGCCGGGCCGGTCGCCGGCGACGATGGACAGCACCTGATACGTGCCTTTTTCGTCGGGCTGGATGTTGACCTCGGGGGAAATCGGAAAGTGGCGCAGCTGCCGGTTGAGACGCGGCTTGGTGAGCGGCGGCAGCGGCTGCTGGTGCAACAGCCGCTCGCCGAGTTCGTATTCGACATAACTGATCAGATCGCGATACTGCGGCTGCTTGTTGCTGGGGTCGTGGACCTGGAAGCTGTCGAGCGCATAGCCGTGACGCGTGGTATAGACCTTGGCTTCGTAGATGTCATAGCTGATGCTTTCGAAAAAGCTGCAGATGCGGGCGAACAGCTCCTTCTGATCGGGCACGTAGACCATGACCTGCAGACCTTCGCCGGCCGGCGACAGCCTGGCCTTGACCACCGGTGTGCGGGTATGGACGCGGTAGTAGAGTAGCCGCGTATGCCACGCGATTTCCTGCGGCTCGTGGCGCAGGAAATATGAAGTATCGAGCTGGGCCCACAGCTTTTCGTGGGCGTGTTCCGGCAATGCGTAGAGCCGCAGTTTCGCCAGCGCCTCGTCCTGACGCGCCTGCAGGCTGCTTTGGAGGCTGACCTTGTGGCCGGCCAGCAGCTGCCGCGTCATGTGGAACAGGTCTTCGAGCAGCTTGGCTTTCCATGCGTTCCATACCTTGGGGCTGGTGCCGCGGATGTCGGCGACCGTCAGCAGGTAAAGGGCGACCAGCTGGCGCTCGTTGCGCACACGCTCGGCAAAAGCGCGGATGACATCGGGGTTGCTCAAATCCTGTTTTTGCGCGGTCGTCGACATTACCAGATGGTGCTCGACCAGCCATGCCACGAGTTCGGCATCTTGCAGCAGCAGCCCGTGGGCCCGGCAAAAACGCAAGGCATCGGCTTTGCCGAGCCGGGAATGGTCGCCACCGCGGCCTTTGGCGATGTCGTGGAACAAGCCGCCCAGGTACAGCACTTCAGGGCGTTCGAAATCGCTCATCAGCCGGCTGCACAACGGAAATTCGTGGGCAAGCTCGGGCACTGCGAAACGGCGCAGGTTGCGCACCACTTTCAGAATGTGCTCGTCCACGGTATAGACGTGGTACAAGTCGTGCTGCATCTGGCCGACGATTCTGCCGAAAGCCGGCAGGTAGGCGCCGAGTATGCCGTACTGGTTCATGCGCCTGAGCTCGCGTATGACGTGAGAAGGCGAGCGCAGCAGCTGCATGAACTGGTTGCGGTTGACGGGGTCGCGGCGAAACGCGGGGTTGATCAGGCGTCGGGCACGCCACAGCGCGCGCAGCGTCGTTGCGGTCATGCCTTGCAGCTCGTGATGCTGCTGCAGCAGCAGGAAGCTTTCGAGAATCGCAGCAGGTTCGCGTTCGAACAGCCGCTCATCGCGCGCTTCCAGCTGCTGGCCGCGGGAACCGAACCGCGGATTGATGGCGCGATATTCGCGGTCGCGCCGCGGCATGATGCGCGCGGCCAGATTTTGCAGCAGAATGGTATTGAGCTGCGACACCGCTATCGCCGTGCGGTAGTAGCGCTGCATCAGCTGTTCGCTGGCGAGGCGGGCGGGGCGGTCGCGCAGTTTGAGCTGTGTCGCCAGTGCCGCTTGATGATCGAACAGCAGCCGGTCCTCGCGCCGCCCTGCCAGATAGTGCAGGCGGGTGCGCAGGTTTTGCAGGAACAGCTCGTGGCGCTGGATGCTACGCATTTCTTCGATGGTGAGCAGGCCGCGGCGTGCAAGCTCGCGCCAGCTTGCGCCGATGTCCGCGGCGCGGGCAATCCACAAAACGGTCTGCAGGTCGCGCAACCCGCCCGCGCTTTCCTTGATATTGGGTTCGAGATTGGTTTCCTGGAAATGCGCATGACGCTGCTGCTGCTCGAGCCGTTTGGCTTGCAGGAAAGCGACGGGATCGAGCGCATCGTGCAGGCGTTTCGTGAAGCGGTTGAACAGCTCGCGATTGCCGGCGAGCAGCCGCGCCTCGAGCATGCTGGTCTGTATCGTGACATCCTGCCCGGCGAGCTCGACGCATTCCTCGACGGTGCGCACGCTGTGGCCGACTTCCAGACCGATGTCCCACAACACGCCGATCAGGGTTTCGAGCTTTCGCTGCAAGCCGGAATCCACTGCGACTGGCAATAGCAGCAGCAGATCGATGTCGGAAAAGGGATAAAGCTGGCCGCGGCCGTAGCCGCCCACCGCCAGCAGCGCGGCTTTGGCAGGCATGCCGTGTTTCTTCCACACCTGCTTGAGGTGGCGGTCGATCAGCGCAGCATGGCGGGCCAGCAACTCGCCGGCGCCGCCGCGGGCAAGAAACGTCTGCCGCAGCCTGTCGCGCTCGAGCGCGAGTGTTTTTTTCCGCTCCGCGACCTCGTCCCGCGGAGCGCTGCCGCCGGCAGCGATGCTGGCCGTCATCTCCCCCATCGGCTTTACGCGCCCAGGTCGGGCATGGGCGGAGTGCGCGCCGATACGGTGAGCACTTCGTAGCCCGTTTCGGTGACGAGCACGGTGTGCTCCCATTGTGCCGACAGGCTGTGATCTTTGGTGACGATGGTCCAGCCGTCGGCGAGCTGCCGGATATCCGCCTTGCCGGCGTTGATCATGGGCTCGATGGTGAAAGTCATGCCCGCTTCCAGCCTGAGGCCGGTTCCGGGGCGGCCATAATGCAGCACCTGCGGCTCCTCGTGGAATTTTCTGCCGATGCCGTGACCGCAGAATTCACGCACCACGCTGTAGCCGTGGCCCTCGGCGCAGCTCTGGATCGCATAGCCGATGTCGCCAAGATAGGCGCCGGGCTTCACAGCGACGATGCCGCGCCACATGCATTCATAGGTGACTTCGCACAGACGCTTGGCCTGGATCGACGGTGTGCCGACGTAGAACATGCGGCTGCTGTCGCCATGAAAGCCGTCCTTGATGACGGTGACATCGATGTTGACGATATCGCCCGCCTTGAGCTTTTTGTCTCCCGGCACGCCGTGACAGACGACATGATTGACCGAGGTGCAAACCGATTTCGGATACGGCTGATAGCCCGGCGGCGCATAATTGAGGGGGGCCGGAATGGTCTGTTGCGTCACCGTCATGTACTCGTGGCACAGGCGGTCGATCTCGCCGGTGGTGATGCCGGGCTTGACGTAATCGGCGATGAAGTCGAGCACCTCGGCGGTGAGGCGCCCGGCAACGCGCATTTTTTCGATTTCTTCAGGGGATTTCAGGGTAATGGCCATGTTGCGGTTCCAAGCTGGCCCGGACCGTGCAAAGGCGCCCAAGTGCTTGGTTTTTCGGGAAACCGCGATTGTAGTCCAGAATCGCCACCGCTGGCATCTGCGTTCAGGTCGGAGAAATTATTTGGCGACAAAGCTTGAGGCAATGGTTTTTAGCGTGTTAAAATATGAAGTTAGCTGATTTTCCGCGGGCCGGGGAACGGGTTCGAGGGAAAACGCTAACTAATACACACATCTGCACCGTTAGGGTGCCCGGTGGTCCGACCCCGGGTGTAGGCAGGCAGATGGAGGCTTAACCCTTACAGGAGAACCCATGTCAGTCACCATGCGTGAAATGCTGGAAGCGGGGGTCCATTTCGGACATCAGACCCGCTATTGGAATCCCAAGATGGCGCCGTACATCTTCGGGCACCGCAACAAGATCCATATCGTCAATCTCGAAAAAACCCTGGCCATGTACCAGGACGCGCTCAAGTTCGTGCGCCAGCTCGCCGCGAACAAGGGCACCGTGCTGTTCGTTGGCACCAAGCGCCAGGCCCGCGAGATCATCAAGGAAGAAGCGCAGCGCTGCGGTTCGCCCTATGTCGACTATCGCTGGCTGGGTGGCATGCTTACCAATTACAAAACGGTGAAGCAGTCGATCAAGCGGCTCAAGGACATGGAAAAGATGGTCGAGGACGGCTCGATGGACAAGCTTCCCAAGAAAGAAGCGCTGCTTTACCAGCGCGAGATCGCCAAGCTCGACCGCAGCCTGGGCGGAATCAAGGAAATGAACGGCTTGCCCGACGCGATTTTCGTAATCGATGTCGGCTATCACAAGGGCGCCGTGGCCGAAGCCAGCAAGCTCGGGATTCCGGTGATCGCGGTGGTCGATACCAATCACTCGCCCGAAGGCATCGACTACGTGATTCCCGGCAACGACGATTCGAGCCGGGCCATCCGGCTCTATGCCCGTGGCGTGGCTGACGCGATACTCGAAGGCCGTAGCGACAGCCTCAAGGAAATCGTCAAGGGCGGCGACGAGTTCATCGAAGTCGAGGAAATCGAGGAAGCCGAGGAAACCGAAAGGCCGGGCGCCTGACACCGGTTTTGCCTGAGCAGGGGCGCCAGCCCCTTTTTTTTAACCAGTGGAGCAAGAAGTAATGGCGGAAATTACCGCAGGCATGGTGAGGGATCTGCGCGAGAAAACCGACGCGCCGATGATGGAATGCAAGAAAGCCCTGATCGAGGCGAATGGGGACATGGCGAAAGCCGAGGAAATCCTGCGCATCAAGCTCGGCAACAAGGCAAGCAAGGCGGCGTCGCGAATCGCAGCCGAAGGCGTGGTCGCGGCATACATTGCCGGTGACGGCAAGCTCGGCGCGATGGTGGAGGTCAATTGCGAAACGGATTTTGTTGCTAAAAATCAAGATTTCATGAATTTCGCTGCGACTCTGGCCGAATTGGTTGCCAGCCGCGACCCGGCCGACGTGGCCGCACTTTCGGCGCTGGAGCTCAAGGGCACCACGGTCGAGGAAGCGCGCAAGGCGCTGGTCGGCAAGATCGGCGAGAACATGACGATACGCCGCTTTGTGCGCATGGCGGCAAAAGGCAGGCTGGCGAGCTACATTCACGGCGGCGCCAAGATCGGCGTGCTGGTCGACGTCGTCGGTGGCGACGAGGCGCTGGCGAAAGACCTGGCGATGCATATCGCGGCGAGCAAGCCGGTTGCCCTGGCCCGGGAAGACGTGCCCGCCGCACTGATCCAGAAAGAACGCGATATTGCCGCAGCCAAAGCCGCGGAATCGGGCAAGCCGGCCAACATCGTGGAAAAAATGGTCGAAGGCTCGGTGCAGAAGTTTCTGAAAGAAGTGACGCTGCTCGGCCAGCCCTTCGTCAAGGACGACAAGCAGACGGTCGAGCAGTTGCTGAAATCCAGGGCGGCGACGGTGTGCGGTTTCGCGCTGTTCGTGGTCGGCGAAGGCATCGAGAAGAAAAAGGACGATTTTGCAGCCGAGGTGATGGCTCAAGTCGGCCAGGCGAAACACTAGGAACAGACGAAAAGCTGACCGGCCTGCATCCGCATGAGCGCAACCCCCGTCTATAAACGCATTCTGCTCAAACTCAGCGGCGAAGCGCTGATGGGCGATGCAAGCTATGGTATCGATCGTGTGACCATCGAGCGCATCGTCGATGAAATCGCCGAGGTCGTCAATCTCGGCGTGGAGGTGGCGGTGGTCATTGGCGGCGGCAACATTTTCCGCGGCATCACGCCCGCGGCAGCGCACATGGACCGCGCGACCGCCGACTACATGGGCATGCTGGCCACGGTGATGAATGCGCTCGCGCTGCAGGACGCCATGCGCCGGGTGAACCTCACGGGGCGGGTGCAGTCTGCGCTGAATATCGAGCAGGTGGTCGAACCGTACATCCGCGGCAAGGCGATGCGTTATCTCGAAGAAGGCAAGGTGGTGATTTTTGCCGCCGGCACCGGCAATCCCTTCTTCACGACCGATACCGCCGCGGCGCTGCGGGGAATGGAAATGAACGTCGATCTGGTGCTGAAGGCAACCAAGGTCGACGGCGTCTATACCGACGATCCCAAGACCCATCCGGACGCAATGCGCTACAAAAGCCTCACTTTCGACGAGGCAATCATCAAGAACCTGAAGGTGATGGATGCCACCGCGCTTACGCTGTGCCGCGACCAGAAGCTCGCGATCAATGTCTTCAGCATCTTCAAACCTGCGGCGCTCAAGCGCGTCGTGCTGGGGGAAGACGAAGGGACAATGGTGCATGTTTGAACCCGTCTGACGGAGGTAGGCCATGATTGCCGACATCAAGAGAACTGCCGAGCAGAAAATGAAAAAGACGCTGGAAGCGCTCAAGGAAGATTTGGGCAAGATCCGCACCGGTCGCGCCCATGCCGGCCTGCTCGACCACGTGATGGTGGATTATTATGGAACGCCGACGCCGATCCCGCAGGTCGCTAATGTGACGCTGATCGATGCACGCAACATTGGCGTTACCCCATGGGATAAAAAAATGACCGGCGCCATCGAAAAAGCGATCCGCAGTTCGGACCTCGGCCTCAATCCGTCAAGCCAGGGCGAAATGGTCAGGGTTCCGATGCCGCCGCTCACCGAGGAAAGGCGACGTGACCTGATCAAGGTGGTGCGCGCCGAAGGGGAAAACGCGCGCGTTGCCGTGCGCAATGTGCGCCGCGACGCCAACAACCATCTCAAGGAGTTGCTCAAGCAGAAAAAAGTGGCCGAGGACGAGGAACGCCGCGCACAGGATGATGTGCAGAAACTCACCGATCATTACATTGCCGAAATCGACAAGCTGCTGCAGCTCAAGGAAGCCGATTTGATGGCGGTGTAAAGACCCCAGACACTTGACTACGAGCTCAACCATCGAAATTCCGGAAACGCCGCTCGTGCCGCGGCACATCGCCATCATCATGGATGGCAATGGCCGCTGGGCAAAGCAGCGGTTTCTGCCGCGCATCGCAGGCCACAAGCGCGGTGTCGAGGCGGTGCGCGCCACCGTCAGTGCCTGCGGTGAACGCGGCGTCGAGTACCTGACGCTGTTCGCGTTCAGCAGCGAAAACTGGCGCCGTCCTGCGGACGAGGTTTCCTTCCTGATGCAGCTGTTCATCATGGCGCTCGAGCAGGAAGTAAGCAGGCTGCACAAGAACGGAATCCGCTTCAAAGTGATCGGCGATTTGTCGCGCTTCGAGCCCAAGCTGGTCCGGCTCATTCGTGATGCCGAGGCGCTCACGGCGGGCAACGACCGCCTGACCTTGACTGTTGCCGCCAATTACGGCGGCCGCTGGGACATCCTGCAAGCAGCGAACCGCATGCTCAAGGAGCATCCCGAACTGGCTTCCGGTTTCGGCGAGCACGACCTTGCGCCCTATCTGTCGCTGCATTACGCACCCGAACCCGACCTGTTCATCCGCACCGGCGGCGAGCAGCGCATCAGCAATTTCGTGCTGTGGCAGCTTGCCTATAGCGAGCTTTATTTCACCGATCTGCTGTGGCCGGATTTCGACGCCGCCGCGCTTGACCGCGCCATCGCATCATACCGGCAGCGGGAACGCCGTTTCGGCCGCACCAGCGAACAGTTGCCGCAGGCTGCCGCGCTTTCGCCACGGCGCCTGACCGGCTAGGCGCATTGCGCACCCGGCCGGACTGCAGATGTTCGCCACCCGCCTGATTACCGCGGCCATCCTGCTGCCGCTGTTCGTCGGCGCGCTGTTCGGCCTTTCCAATTTCCACTGGGCGCTAGTGTTGGTGCCGCTGCTGCTCGTCGCAAGCCGCGAGTGGGCGAGGCTCGCGGGTTATGCGCGCATCGGCCGCTGGCTGTTCCCGGGCATCGTCGCACTGTCGGCGGCTTCATTGCTGTTTGCAATCCGGCCGCCCCGTTTCCCGCTCGACGGCATCATATATGGAGCTTCGGCTGCCTTCTGGCTGTTGCTGGCGCCGGTATGGCTCAGACACCAATGGCGCGTGAGCAACCCTTTGCTTCTGGCGGTCGTCGGCTGGGTCGTGCTGGTCCCGGCCTGGCTTGCGCTGGTGCAGTTGCAGACGGCGCCATTGCAGCTGCTGATTTTGATGGGGATCGTGTGGATTGCCGACAGCGCTGCCTATATGGCCGGAAAGCGTTTCGGAAAACACAAGCTTGCTTCCGCCATCAGCCCGGGGAAAACCTGGGAAGGCGTAACAGGTGCCGCTGTCGCGGTGGCGGTATATTATGTCGGAGTGCGGCTGTTTCTCGAGCCCGCCACGGCCTGGATGGGCGGGGTGGTCGGCTGTTTCCTGTGGGCCATGATGACCGTGATGAGCATTGAAGGCGACCTGTTCGAGTCGTGGATGAAACGCCAGGCCGGCGTAAAAGACAGCGGCAACCTGCTGCCCGGCCATGGCGGCGTGCTCGACCGGATAGACGGGCTGACTGCCAGCATGCCCGTGGCGGCGCTCTTTTTTTCCTACCTGCAATAACTGGCGTTGCCACTACCCATGTTTTTATGTCTGAAAAACAGAATCTGACCATACTTGGTTCCACCGGCACCATCGGCATCAGCACGCTCGATGTGGTAGCGCAGCATCCCGGAAAGTTCAACGTGGTGGCATTGACCGCGAGGCACCAGGTCGACACGCTGTTCGGGCAATGCCTGAGGTTCCGGCCGCAATTTGCGGTCATGCTCGAACCGCAGCCGGCGGCAGTGCTTGCGGACAAGCTCGGGCAAGCCGGGGTGAAATGCGAAGTGCTGAGCGGCAGCGCGGCGCTGGAAAGCGTTGCCAGCCTGCCTGAGGTCGACACCGTGATGGCGGCAATCGTCGGCATCGCCGGATTGCGGCCGACGCTTGCCGCGGTGCGGGCCGGCAAGAAAATACTGCTGGCCAACAAGGAATCGCTGGTCACCGCGGGTGCGGTGTTCATGGACGCGGTCGGGGCCAGCGGTGCGACGCTGTTGCCCATAGACAGCGAACACAATGCGATTTTCCAGGCGTTGCCGCGGAATCATCACGGGCAGCTCCATGCCGCCGGCGTGCGGCGCATTTTGCTGACCGCCTCGGGCGGACCGTTTCGCACCGCCAGTGCGGCGCAGTTGAAAAATGTCACGCCCGAACAGGCGTGCGCCCATCCCAACTGGGTGATGGGACGCAAGATATCGGTCGACTCGGCAACCATGATGAACAAGGGCCTGGAAGTAATAGAAGCGCACTGGCTTTTCGATGCTTCCGCCGCGCAGATCGAAGTCGTGATCCATCCGGAGAGCGTCATCCATTCCCTCGTCGAGTACATCGATGGCTCCATGATCGCCCAGCTCGGCAACCCTGACATGCGTACGCCGATCGCTTATGCGCTTGGCTATCCGGAAAGGATAGCGGCGGGCGTTGAATTCCTGGATCTCGCGCGGGTCGGCTCGCTGCGCTTCGAGCGCCCCGATGAGCGGCGCTTTCCCTGCCTCGGACTTTCCTATGCCGCATTGCGTGCAGGCGGCAGAGCGCCGGCGATGCTCAACGCGGCAAACGAAGTGGCGGTGGAAAAGTTTCTTGCCGGGGAACTCGGTTTTCTGCAAATTCCCGCCTTGATCGAGGCGGTACTCGACAGCCTCGAAAACGCTCCCGTGACCAGCATCGACGATGTGCTGGACGCTGACCGTGCTGCGCGTGCCCGGGCCGAGCATTGGCTGGAAAATCCGCGTAACCTGGATGCCAGGGGAGCGCCGGCAAGTCTGGCGCAATCCTAGTTTCAGGGTTTTCCCACACAGGAAATCTGGATACGAAGTATGACGCTGCTGGTTACCGTTTTCGCGTTTGCCGTGGCGCTGGGCTGCCTGATCGTGGTACACGAGTTCGGTCATTACCTTGTCGCCCGCTGGTGCAATGTCAAGGTGTTACGTTTTTCGGTCGGTTTCGGCAAGCCGTTGTGGCGCAAGTCGCTGGGGCCCGATCGCACAGAATGGGCAATCGCGGCGTTTCCGCTCGGCGGTTACGTCAAGATGCTCGACGAACGTGAAGGCGAGGTGCCCGCTGCGGAGCTGCCGCGCGCGTTCAACCGGCAACCGGTATTCAAGCGCATCGCCATAGTGGTTGCCGGCCCTGCCGCCAATTTCCTGCTGGCGATTGCAATCTACTGGATATTGTTTGTGCACGGCGTGCCGGGATTCAAACCGACGCTGGGGGCGCCGCCACCGGCAACGGCAGCTGCCGTTGCCGGGTTCACGGCTGGCGAAACCATAGTGAAAATCGGCAACGAAGAGATCAAAACCTGGCAGGACGTGCGCTGGGTGCTTTTGCAGCACGCGGTGCAGAAAACGGTTGCGCTGGTCGAAGTGCGCAATGCAAAAGGCGAAATCGCACGGCATAAGCTCGACACTTCCGGGCTCGCGGCATCCGATCTGGACGGAGATTTCGTGCGGGCTCTCGGCCTGATCCGCTATCGCCCCCCGCTCAAGGCCGTTATCGGCGAGGTCGTCGGCGCGAGCCCTGCCGAACGCGCGGGCCTGAAGGCGGGGGATGAAGTCATTGCGGTCGACGGCCGGGCCATCGACCACTGGGAGCAACTGGTGGCAGCAGTGCGTCAGAGTCCCGGGCATCGGCTGGCCCTGGAAGTCAGACGTGGCGGCGTGCAACTGCCGATCAGTTTGATACCCGCCACGGTGACGGAAAACGGACGCGCCGTCGGCAAGATCGGCGCGGCACCCCTGATTGACCGCTCCCTCTTGCAGGAACAGCTCACGGAAGTGCGTTATGGCCCACTGTCCGGCGTGACCATGGCCGTCAGCAAAACCTGGGACACCGCGCTTTTCAGCCTCAAGATGCTGGGCAAAATGATCGTGGGCGAAGTTTCGCTCAAGAACCTGAGCGGGCCCATCACCATCGCGGATTACGCCGGACAATCGGCGCAAGGCGGCTGGATATCCTATCTGTTCTTTCTGGCGCTGATCAGCATCAGTCTCGGCGTGCTCAATCTCCTGCCCATCCCCTTATTGGACGGAGGACATTTGATGTATTATATGCTCGAAGTTTTCAAAGGCAGTCCGGTATCGGACGAGGCCATCGAAGTCGGGCAGCGCGTCGGCATGGCTTTGCTGTTCATCTTGATGGCCTTCGCGCTTTATAACGATATAAACCGTCTCATAAGCGGCTGATCATCAATGGGCTTTTCTCGCTTCGTTTTGCTGCTGGCGGCGCTGTGCGCCATTCCTGCGGCAGCCATCGAGCCTTTCGTCATCAAGGACATCCGGGTCGAAGGCATACAGCGCACGGAAGCCGGAACGGTGTTCAGTTACCTGCCGGTCAAAATCGGCGACACCCTGACCGACGAAAAAGCGGCTGCGGCGATACGGGCGCTGTTCGCAACCGGGTTTTTCAAGGACGTGAGCCTCGAGGCCGACAACGGCGTGCTGGTGGTGGTGGTGCAGGAACGGCCTTCGATCGCACAGGTGGAGTTCGTCGGCACCAAGGAATTCGACAAGGAACAACTGATCAAGGGCTTGCGCCAGATTGGCCTTGCCGAGGGTCGCATTTTCGACAAGGCGCTGCTCGATCGTGCCGAGCAGGAATTGAAACGCCAGTACCTGAGCCGCGGCATGTATTCGGTTGTCATCAGCACGACGGTGACGCCGCTGGAACGCAATCGCGTCGCCGTCAATTTCATGGTGGACGAAGGCACGGTCGCCAAAATCAGGCAGATCAGCATCATCGGCGCGCAGGTATTCAAAGAAAAGGATCTGCTGGACCTGTTCGTGTCGCGCCCCCCGGGCCTGATGACCTGGTTCAGCAAGCACGATCAGTATTCGCGCCAGAAACTGGCGGCTGACCTGGAAACCCTGCGTTCCTATTATCTCGATCGCGGTTACCTCGAATTCAATATCGATTCGACGCAGGTTTCGATTACCCCCGACAAGAAAGATATCTATATCACCATCAGCATCACCGAGGGACCCAAATATACGGTATCGGACATCAAGGTCGGGGGTGAGATGCTGATCCCCGAGGCCGATGTGCGCAAGCTGATCAAGATCAAGCCCGGCGAGGTGTTCTCGCGCGCGTTGCTGACCGAATCGACCAAGCTGATCAATGATCGTCTCGGCAACGACGGCTATGCTTTTGCCAACGTCAATGCCGTTCCCGAGCTCGACAAGGAAAAGCGGCAGGTGGCTTTCACCTTTTTCATCGATCCGGGCCGTCGCGTCTACGTGCGCCGCATCAATATCGCGGGCAACACCCGCACCCGCGATGAAGTGATCCGGCGTGAGATGCGCCAGCTGGAAGGGGCGTGGTACTCTGCTGACAAGATCAATCTGTCCCGCCGCCGCATAGACAAACTCGGCTTCTTCAACGAGGTCAACATCGAGACGCCTGCCGTGCAGGGCACGACCGACCAGGTCGACGTCAATCTGACCGTTGCCGAGAAACCGACCGGCAATGTGCTGCTGGGCGCAGGCTTCGGCAGCGGCGAAGGCCTCATTCTTTCGGGTGCGGTCGCGCAGAACAATATCTTCGGTTCGGGAAAGAATGTCGCCGTCCAGGTCAACAGCAGCAGCATCAATACGGTCTACGCGCTGTCGTATACGGACCCTTATTACACCATCGACGGCGTCAGCCGCGGCTTCGATGCCTATACGCGCAAGCTGGATGCGATAAACAGCGGCCTCGGCCAATACCGCACCCGCACCACCGGCGGCAACCTGCGTTTCGGCGTGCCGGTGACCGAAATCGACACCATCCAGTACGGCGTCGGATACGAAACCACGAAAATTGACACTTTCGATACCAGTCCTTTGATTTACAAGGATTATGTTCAGACCTTCGGCAGCAAGAACTCGACCGTCGTCGGTTCTGCCGGATGGATACGCGATGCGCGCGACAGCCTGATTTATCCTACTTCCGGCGCGCTGAACCGGGTATTCCTCGAAAGCGGTTTGCCCGGCGGCACGCTCAAATACTACAAGCTCAACTACCAGCATCAGCGTTATTTGCCGCTCACCGGCACCTATACGTTGATGCTCAACGGTGAAATCGGCTACGGCGATGGCTACGGCGACAAGCCTTTACCTTTTTTCAAGAATTTCTATGCCGGCGGCGTGAGTTCGGTGCGCGGCTACAAAACCTTCACCATCGGGCCCAAAGATGCCAACGGCGACCCGCGCGGCGGCAGCCGCAAGCTGCTGGCCAATGCCGAGCTGCTGTTTCCGTTTCCCGGTCTGGAAAAGGACAAGTCGGCGAGGATAGGGGCGTTCTTCGACGCCGGCATGGTGGGCGAGACTTATAATACTACCGACATGCGCTATTCCGCCGGCCTTTCCCTGCTGTGGGTTTCCCCTTTCGGTCCGCTCAAGGTGAGTCTCGCGAAACCGCTGAGAAAGGAAGCGCTGGATCGCACCCAGGTTTTCCAGTTCACCTTTGGCGGAGCGTTCTAGGGATTACGCACCCGGCGCGGAGGAAAGTGTGCCGTGTGCATGGTTTACTGCAAGGAGACGAGATTGAATTACTTTTTTTCGATGGCCGCCGCTGTGGCGCTCGCGTTCGGCATCGCCACGGCAGGAGCAGCGGAGCTGAAGATCGGATTTATCGATGCCGAGCGCATCAATCGCGAATCGGCGCCCGCCGAGCGCGCCAGCAAGCAGCTCGAGAAGGAATTCGCTCCCCGGGCCCAGGAGCTGCAGCGCCGTGAAAACCAGATCAAGGCGCTGCAGGCCCAGCTCGACAAGGAGGCGATGACGATGAGCGAAGGCGAGCGGCGGGCCAAGGAACAGGAGCTCGCACGCATGAATCTGGATTTTCAGCGCATGCAACGCGAGTACCGCGAGGATCTCAATCTTCGCCGCAACCAGGAGCTCGCGGCCTTGTTCGAGCGCGCCAACCGTGCGATCAAGCAGATTGCGGAATCGGAGAAATACGATCTGATTCTGCAGGAGGCGGTTTATCGCAATCCGCGCATCGACATCACCGACAAGGTGCTCAAAGCCCTTGCGGCGGAGACCAAGTAGGCAGGCTGCGGCCATCTGGCTACCCCGTGCTGGGCGGCGGCGATCCCGGACGATGCGCAACGAACAAAAATCTTACAGCCTGCGGGAGATAGCCGAACGTTTTGGCGGCGAAATCATCGGCGATCCCGAGATCCGTATCCGCCAGGTTGCCACACTGGAGAAAGCTGGGCCGGACACCATCGCTTTTCTGGCCAACGAGCGCTACCGCCACCAGTTGGACGGCACCCGCGCCGCCGCAGTCATCGTGGCAGACGCAATGCGCAACGCCACCGCGCTGCCGCGGCTGGTGTGCGCGGATCCCTATACCTATTTTGCGCGCGTTTCGGGGTTGCTCAATCCGCGACACGAAGCACGGCCGGGGCGGCATTCCACCGCGGTGATCGATGCCTCGGCAGTGGTCGCCGCCGATGCCGAAATAGGCCCTTTGGTAACGATAGGCGGCAATGCGAGAATCGGCGCACGGTGCGTGATCGGCGCGGGGTGCGTGATCGGCGACGGGGTGACGCTCGGCGAAGATGTGCATTTTCATGCCCACGTCACGGTTTATGAGGGGTGCACGATAGGCAGCCGCGTGATCGTGCACTCGGGGGCGGTCATCGGCGCGGACGGTTTTGGCATTGCGATGGCGGACGGACGCTGGCTCAAGATTCCGCAAATCGGCAGGGTCGTCATCGGCGACGACGTGGAAATCGGCGCCAACACTACCGTGGACCGCGGCACGATCGACGATACCGTGATCGAAGAGGGAGTCAAGCTCGACAATCAGATCCAGATCGCCCACAACGTGCATATCGGCGCGCACACGGCGATCGCGGCCTGCGCCGGGATCGCCGGCAGCACCAGGATCGGGCGGTATTGCCGCATTGGCGGAGCTTCGGGTATCGTCGGCCATCTGACGATCGCAGACCACGTCGAAATCTCCGCCCATACCTTGATCACCAAATCAATCGAAGCGCCCGGCACCTACAGCGGGGCCTATCCTTTCGCCGCCAACCGCGAATGGCGGAAAAACGCAGCGCAACTGCGGCATCTGGGCGAGCTGTCGGACCGGATCCGCGCGCTTGAACACGGCCTGATGCAGCCCCAAAGGAGCAAATCTTGAATAGCATGGACATCCGCCAGGTGCTCGAATATCTTCCGCACCGCTACCCTTTCCTGCTGATCGACCGCGTGTTGTCGTGCGAACCGGGGAAAAACGTCGTCGCGCTGAAAAACGTCACCATCAACGAACCGTTCTTCAGCGGCCATTTCCCCCACTATCCGGTAATGCCAGGCGTGCTCATCATCGAGGCGCTGGCCCAGGCCGCCGCGATCCTCACCTTCAAGACGGAGGGCGGCAGGGCCGACGAGAAGTCCGTCTATTATTTTGTCGGCATAGACAATGCCCGCTTCAAGAAACCGGTCACTGCCGGAGACACCCTGCTGCTCAACGTGACGCTGGAGCGCTCGGTGCGCGGCATCTGGAAATTCAAGGGCGAAGCGCGCGTGGAGGGCACGCTGGTGGCGAGCGCCGAGCTGATGTGCACCGTGCGCGCGCTCAAGGAAGTCGTCGGCGAATAATAGCCCGGCAACCGGACATCGCGACATGGACAGGGAAGTGGCAACGAAGATTCATCCGACCGCCATCGTCGATCCCGGCGCGAAAATCGCGCCCGGCGTCGAAATCGGACCGTATTCGGTCATCGGCGCGCATGTCGAGATCGGCCCGGACTGCCGCATCGGCCCGCATGTGGTGATCACCGGGCACACCCGGATCGGTGCCGGCAACCGCATTTACCAGTTCGTCTCTCTGGGGGAGGTGCCGCAAGACAAGAAGTACGGCGGCGAGCCGACGCGCCTCGAAATCGGCGACAACAATACCATCCGCGAATTTTGCACTTTCAACTGCGGCACTTCCCAGGACGCCGGCGTCACCCGGATCGGCAATGACAACTGGATCATGGCGTATGTCCACCTCGCGCACGACTGCCAGATCGGGAACCACACCGTATTTGCCAACAACGCCCAGCTTGCCGGACATGTGCACGTCGGCGATTTCGCGATCCTCGGCGGCTTCACCGTCGTGCACCAGTTTTGCCGCATCGGCGCCTACAGCATCACCGCGATGGGAACCATCGTGCTGCAGGACATCCCTCCCTATGTGACGGCGTCCGGCAATTCGGCGCGACCCCACGGTATCAACACCGAAGGCCTGAAACGGCGTGGCTTTTCCGCGGATAGCATCACCGGACTCAGGCGCGCCTACAAGACGCTTTACAAATCCGGTCTGACGCTGGAGGAGGCCAAAAGCGAGCTTTCACGACAGCGCGAGCAGTATCCGGCGATCGGAGTCCTGCTCGATTTCCTGTCGGTTTCCGGCCGCGGCATTATTCGCTGACCCATGAAAAGCGAGTCGACGGCTTCCTCCCCGCTGCTCATCGGCATTGTCGCGGGGGAGGCATCGGGTGATCTGCTGGGAGCGCATCTCATCGAAGCGCTGCGCGAGCACGTCCCGGCGATGCGCTTCGTAGGCATAGGCGGGCCAAAGATGGAGGCGACCGGCGCCATGCATACGTTGTTTCCGATGGAAAAGCTCGCGGTGCGCGGCTATGTGGAGGTGTTGCGCCATTACGCCGGAATCGTCACTATCCGCCGCCGCCTCGCGGCTTATTTCCGGCGTGAGCCTCCGGCCCTGTTTGTCGGCATCGATGCTCCCGATTTCAACCTCGATCTCGAGCTCAGGCTTAAGTCCCGAGGGGTGCCGACGGTGCATTATGTGAGCCCGTCCATCTGGGCCTGGCGCGGCGGGCGCATCAACAAGATCAGGCGCGCCGTGACCAGGATGCTGACGCTGTTTCCGTTCGAGACCGAGATTTACCGGCAGGCGCAGATTCCGGCGACTTACGTCGGCCATCCGCTCGCGGACATGCTCGCCGATTTCCCAGGCAGGGAGGCGGTCCGAGAACAATTGCGGCTGCCGGTAGACGCAAAAGTGATCGCGTTGCTTCCCGGAAGCCGGGCGAGCGAATTGCAGAGCATGGCCGATTTGTTTGTCGCGACGGCCGTCGACATTGCCAAGACATTGCCGCAAGCGAGATTCCTCGTGCCGCTGGTGAATCGCGAGACGAAGGAAATATTCGAAGCGGCGCTCTACCGGCGGGAGATCGGCGAACTCAACATCAGCATCCTGTTCGGCCACGCCCACGACGCGATGGCGGCAGCCGACGTGGTGCTGGCTGCTTCCGGAACGGTGACGCTGGAAGCGGCCCTGCTGAAGCGTCCGCTGGTCATCGCCTACAGGATGCCCCGCCTCAGCTGGTGGCTGATGAACAGCATGCGCCGGCTGCCCTATGTCGGCTTGCCCAACATCCTGTCGGGCGAATTTGTCGTTCCGGAATTCCTGCAGCACGAGGCGACGCCGGAAAATCTGTCCCAGGCGGTGATCAACCTGTTGTTCGACAACGTCGTCCGCCAGCGGCTGGAAGCGCGTTTCGCCGGCATGCTGCAGCAGCTGCGTCAGAATACCGCTCAAAAAGCCGCGCAAGCCATCCTGCCGCTGCTCGAAGGCGGTGTGGCGTGAGGCAGGACGGCCTGGTCTGCGGCGTAGACGAAGCCGGGCGGGGGCCGCTGGCCGGACCGGTGTTCGCTGCCGCGGTGATCCTCGGGCAACGGGTATCGATAGCGGGGCTCGCCGACTCGAAAAAACTGACTGCCTGCAAGCGTGACGCCGTCGCGCAGCAGATCAAGGCGCGGGCCGCCGCATGGGCGGTGGCGAGCGCGAGCGTCGAGGAAATCGACGAGCTCAACATCCTGCGCGCCAGTCTGCTGGCGATGCGGCGCGCCGTCGAGTTGCTCGACGTCGCGCCCGCAGAGGTTCTCGTGGACGGACTGTGCTGTCCGGATTTGCGCTGGCCGGCAAGGGCGGTGGTCGGGGGTGATGCCAAGATAGCGGCGATTTCCGCCGCCTCGGTACTGGCCAAGGTGGCGCGCGATGCATTGATGCTCGAGCTGCACCAGCGCTATCCGCAGTATGGTTTCGATCTGCACAAGGGATATCCGACGGCCGCGCATCTTGCAGCGTTGCGCGAATACGGCGCGTCCCCGGTGCATCGGCGCAGTTTCGCGCCCGTCAGACGGGCGATCGAAGCCGGGTGGCGACGCCCGGATACGCCGCAGCGGGCCGACAGAAACCCTGATGAGGAAAAGCCATGAAGCTCGCTCTCATGTTGCATGTTTTCGGTGTGGTGGTGTGGGTCGGCGGCATGTTCTTCGCCTATCTCGCGCTGCGGCCGGCGGCCGCGCGATTGCTCGAGCCGCCGCAAAGGTTGCCGCTGTGGGCGGCGACGCTCGGCCGCTTTTTCGTCTGGGTATGGATTTGCGTGGCCTTGGTGCTCGGCAGCGGTTTTTACATGTTTGCGGTGATCGCGGATCTCGGTAAAGTCCCGGCCTACACGCACATCATGCTCTACGTCGGCATTGCGATGGCCTTGATCTTTACCTACGTTTTTGCGGCGCCGTTTGCCGCGCTCAAACACGCGGTGGCGGCACGGGACTGGAAAGAAGGCGCCCGCGCGCTCAACCATATCCGCATGGCGGTTGCGTTGAATCTGGGTCTGGGGCTGGCCAATATCGTGATTGCCACTGCCGGCGCGATGCTGTAAATGCCGAAGCGGATCACGCCAATTCGGCGAGAAGCTTTTTCAGTGCGGTTTTTTCCAGCCGCGGACTGACCAGGCGTTTGCGTGCCGCGCATTGCGCCCGCAGGCGGCGGTAGAAAAGGAGATCGGACTCTGCGCGCCACAGCAAGCCGGCGAGCGCACGCTCGTCTTCCGGCGGATAATAGCCGACATAGTCTTTGCCCAGCATGCCGATGTTGCCGGCAATCCTCGAAGCGATGACCGGCACGCCGGCAGCGAGTGCTTCGCTCACCACGTTGGCGCCGCCTTCCATGCGCGAACTGATCACCATCAGCCGGCTGCGCGCCAAAATGCGCACGGCCTGCCAGTGCGCGAGCTCTCCCAGCCAGCGGTACCGCGGCTCGCTTGCCTGCCACTGTTCCGCCTGCCGCGCCATGTCGGGCGACAGCGCGCCGCCCAGATGGGTGAGGCGGATGCGGCTTGCCGCGGGCAGATGGGCCAATGCGGCAGCGGCACGAAACGGGTCTTTTTCCTCACGCAGATGGCCGCTTACCGTGACCTCGAAGCACGACTTGAGCGGGGGGCGGGGAGAAATCCGCGATGCGGACTGGTAAATGACGCGGGTTTTCTTGCGCCATGCCAGAGAAAGCTCGTTCAGCCCCATGTCCTGCAGCACGACCATGCGCGTTGCCAGCCGCAGCGATTCCCTGGCAGCGGCGTCGATGCGGATGTCGCGGTAAAGGTCGGTGCCGGTCAATGCCACGACCAGCGGGCGCTCGGGATAAAGACAGGAAAAACGCCTGATGGAATCGTGACTGCGCCGCGCGTGCAACGCGATCATGACATCGGCGGCGGCGCCGCTCCATTCGACCTGGACGACGACGCGATGGCCGAGTGCGCGCAGCATCGTCGCCCAGCGCGCGGCAGTGTTGCGGTTGCCGTGACGCGAGCGCGCAGCGGCGGGGGTGATGATCAGGATTTTCACGATCCGGCAATCACGATAAACTGCTGATCCGCACTATATCAAAATCCGTCGATGATGACGCCGGCAATTTCTCCCGACGCGAAGGCCCTGCATGCCATGCTGCGGGATGCGCGTTTGCGCACCCTCGCGCTGACGCACGACTTGGACGGCGAACGCCTGCTGGGTCCGAGACTCGGAATCGTCAATCCGCCGTTATGGGAAGTCGGCCATGTCGGCTGGTTCCAGGAATACTGGTGCCTGCGTTACCGCGGCGACGGCACGTTCGCAGCATCGATACGCGCCGGCGCCGATGATCTTTACAACTCCGCCACCGTGCCGCACGCGGTGCGCTGGGATCTGCCGCTTCCCGATTTCGACGCCACGCTTGCCTACCTGCAGCAGGTTCTGGAATGCGTCGAGGAGCGCATCGACAGGGAAGGCGCGAGCGGGCATTTGCAGTACTTCGTGCAGCTCGCGGCGTTTCACGAAGAAATGCACTGCGAAGCGTTCACCTACAGCCGGCAGACGCTGGGATATCCCAAGCCCGGACAGGAGGTGCCGGCAGTCGACGCCGGTGGGGGCGCCTGGCCAGGGGATGTGGAAATCGCTGGCGGTCGTTTCACGCTGGGCGCGGCAGCCGCCGACGGCTTCGTGTTCGACAATGAGGAACGGGCGCACGAAGTCGAGGTTGCGCCGTTTCGCATCGCGCGTGCTCCGGTGACCAATGCCGAGTTCGCGGCGTTCGTCGATGACGGCGGCTATCTGCGGCGCGAATGGTGGAGCGATGCCGGCTGGCGCTGGCGCGAGCAGGCGGCGGCGATCGCTCCCGTGTACTGGAAAAAGGACGCAGGCAAGTGGCGGCAGCGTCATTTCGACGTCGTAAGCAGCCTGCCGTCGCACGCCCCCGTGATCCACGTCAACTGGTTCGAAGCCGCAGCCTATTGCCGCTGGGCCGGCAGGCGCCTGCCGCGCGAGGCAGAATGGGAATTTGCCGCTGCAGCCACGACCGCTGCGGCAGCACCCAAGCGCCGCTATCCGTGGGGCGAGGCCGCGCCCGCGCCGCGACACGCCAATTTGTTCGGCGTCGCGGGCCAGTGCGTCGACGTCGGCGCTTTCGCGGCAGGCGACAGCGCGTGGGGCTGCCGCCAGATGCTGGGCAATGTGTGGGAATGGACCGCCGACTGGTTTCGGCCGTATCCCGGTTTTTCGGCCGGTCCGTACAGGGAATACTCGCAACCGTGGTTCGGCGATCACAAGGTGCTGCGCGGCGGCTGTTTTGCCACGCGCGCCAGCCTGTTGCGCAATACCTGGCGCAATTTCTATACCCCCGACCGGCATGACGTTTTTGCCGGCTTTCGCACTTGCGCGCTTTGAAGCCCGTCACGTCTGCCGACAATCCACGCTTCAAGGCGCTGCTCAAGCTCATGCAATCGTCGCGTGAGCGCCGCAAGCAGGGCCTGTCGCTGCTCGACGGCGCGCATCTGATCGCCGCCTACCGCGAGCACGTGGGTTTGCCGAAAGCCGTGGCGATCAGCAAATCGGGATTGGGCAATCCAGAAATTATTAATATAATCAATGAGTTATATGAAATCCCGGCGCTCGTGCTGAGCGACGAGCTGTTTCATCGCATCTCGACCGTGGCCACGCCCACCGGCATCATCGCCGTGGTCGAAACGCCGCGACTGCACGGCCTTCCCGCCGATCCCGGTTCCTGCGTGCTGCTCGAAGACATCCAGGATCCGGGCAATCTGGGCTCCATTCTGCGTTCCGCGGCAGCGGCGGGGATCACGGACGTGTTCCTGTCCCGGCATTGCGTGCACAGCTGGTCGCCGCGCGTGCTGCGCGCGGGAATGGGCGCGCATTTCATGCTCCGGATCTACGAGGAGACCGATCTGCTGGCGCTGATCGGGAATTTCCGCGGCCGGGTGGTTGCCACCAGCCATCGTGCGGCGCGCTCGCTGTTCGACACCGATCTCACCGGCAAGGTGGCTTTGCTGTTCGGCAACGAAGGTACGGGATTGTCGCCTGCGTTGCAGGCGGCGGCGCACGTCGTGGTGGCGATTCCGATGCCGGGGAAAACCGAGTCGCTCAATGCCGCGGCGGCGGCGGCGGTGTGCCTGTTTGAGAGGGTGAGGCAAATGGGGCAAACCGTAAGCGGTAAGCCGGGAGCATGAGCGGGAACTGCCTCGAAGCGCCTTGATCGGCTCACCGCTCGCGGATTTTAATAAATCCGCCGCATCAGCCGGGCTTCCTGGAGGATGGTGGTGGCGAGTTCCTCCACCGATTTGCTGGTGGCGTCGAGATAGGGAATGCCTTCCTGGCGCATCAATGCCTCGGCTTCCCGCACTTCGAATTCGCAGTTGGCGAGCGTCGCGTATTTGCTGCCGGGGCGGCGTTCATTGCGGATCTGCTGCAGCCGCGCCGGTTTGATGGTCAGGCCATAGAGACGATGCCGCAGGGAGCGCAGTTTCGCCGGCAGCTGCATGCTGCCGAAGTCCTCGGGAATCAGCGGATAGTTTGCGGCACGGATGCCGAACTGCATCGCAAGGTAAAGGCAGGTCGGAGTCTTGCCGCAGCGCGACACCCCGACCAGGATGACGTCGGCTTCGTTGAGGTCGCGCACGGAGACGCCGTCGTCGTGCGACAGCGCGTAGTTCACCGCATCGATGCGGTTGTGATAATTGACGAAATCGCTGACGTTGTGGGTGCGGCCGATTTCGTGCGAAGCGGTGACGCCGAGTTCCTTTTCCAGCGGGGCGATGAAAATCTGGAAGCAGTCCATGAACAGCGCATTGGCGCTGCCGACGATGCCGGCGATTTCGGTATTGACCAGCGTGCTGATCACGATCGGCCGCACGCCGTCGTTTTCGGCGCGCTTGTTGATCTGTTTGACCGCTTCCCACGCCTTGGCGGGGGTATCGATGAACGGCAGCGTCTCTTCCTGGAACCGCACATTCTCGAATTGTGTCAGCAGGCTGTGACCGAGCATTTCGGCGGTGATGCCGGTGCGGTCGGAAATGAAATAGGCCGTTCGCTTTGCCGTCATGGATTACCATGAAATGGATTTGCCGGTAAAATATCGTGTTTTTACCGTTCGCACAATTCATAAGGTGGCAGGGATGGGCAAGACTCCTCTGGTTCTGGATTTCGCCACGTTGCGCATGAGCGATGTCGCGGTGGTCGGCGGCAAAAATGCCTCGCTGGGCGAGATGATCAGTCAGCTGGGCAGCGCCGGGGTGCGCGTGCCGGGCGGATTTGCCACGACGGCCCATGCCTACCGCGAGTTTCTGGCGCAAAACGGCCTTGCCGAGCGCATTTCGAAACGGCTTGCCACTCTCGATGTCGACGACGTGACGGCGCTCGCCACGGCAGGCGCGGAAATCCGCGGCTGGATCGTCGCGCAGCCTTTCACGCCGGCCCTGCAGCAGGAAATCGTCGCAGCTTACGGGAAGCTCGCGGCAGAAGCCGGCGACGATGCGACTTTCGCCATACGCTCTTCCGCCACTGCCGAGGATCTGCCCGATGCCTCGTTTGCCGGCCAGCAGGAGACCTTTCTCAACGTGCACGGCCTCGACAACCTCCTCGAGGCGATCAGGCACGTTTTCGCTTCGCTTTACAACGACCGCGCCATCTCCTATCGCGTTCACAAGGGTTTCACCCACGACGAAATCGCGTTGTCGGCGGGAGTCCAGCGCATGGTGCGCAGCGACCTTGGCGCAAGCGGCGTGATGTTCACGCTCGATACCGAGTCGGGCTTCGACCAGGTCGTGTTCATCACCGCTTCCTACGGCCTGGGCGAAACCGTGGTGCAGGGCCAGGTCAATCCCGATGAATTCTACGTCTATAAACGCGCACTGCAGCAGGGCAGAAAAGCGATTCTGCGCCGCGGTCTGGGCTCGAAAGCGGTCAAGATGGTCTATTCCGACGACAGACAGGCCGGCCGCTCGGTCAAGACGATTGCCGTTGCCGAAGCCGACCGTCGCCGGTTTTCCATCAGCGATGCGGAAGTCGAGGAACTCGCGCGCTACGCCATGATCGTCGAGGCGCATTACCGGCGTCCGATGGACCTCGAGTGGGGCAAGGACGGAGTGGACGGCAAGCTCTACATCCTCCAGGCACGTCCGGAAACGGTCAAGGCGGGCGAAAAAGTCGACACCTTGCGCCGCTATCGCCTGAAGGAACGCTCGGAAGTGCTGACCACCGGTCGCGCCATCGGCCAGCGCATCGGCAGCGGCCAGGTCCGGCTCGTCAAAAGCGCCGCCGAAATGGAGCGTGTGAAACCCGGCGACGTGCTGGTGACCGACATGACCGACCCCGACTGGGAACCGGTGATGAAGCGCGCTGCGGCGATCGTCACCAATCGTGGCGGGCGCACCTGCCATGCAGCGATCATCGCGCGCGAACTCGGCATTCCCGCGGTGGTGGGTTGCGGCGACGCGACCGACGTGCTCAAGGATGGCAAGCCGGTGACGGTCTCGTGCGCCGAAGGCGATACCGGTTTCGTCTATCGCGGCATTCTCGAAACCGAGGTGATCGACCTGTCGCTCGCCAACATGCCCAAGGCCCCGGTGAAGCTGACCATGAATGTCGGCAACCCCGAACTTGCCTTCGAATTCCAGCGGCTGCCCAACGAAGGCGTGGGGCTGGCGCGCCTGGAATTCATCATCGCGCGCATGATCGGCGTCCATCCCAAGGCGGTGCTGGCTTATCCCGATTTGCCCGCCGACCTCAAAGTCGCGGTCGAGGAACACAGCGCCGGCTACGAGAGCCCGGTGTCGTTCTATGTCGAGAAACTGGTCGAGGGTGTGGCTACGCTGGGCGCGGCATTCTGGCCCAAGCCCGTCATCGTGCGCCTGTCGGATTTCAAGTCCAATGAATATTCGAGCCTCACCGGTGGCAGCCGTTACGAGCCGCGCGAAGAAAATCCGATGCTCGGCTTCCGCGGCGCTTCGCGCTATATCGCCCCCGCTTTCCGCGACTGCTTCGAGCTCGAATGCCGGGCGCTGAAGACAGTGCGCGACGAGATGGGGCTCACCAACGTCGAAATCATGGTGCCTTTCGTGCGCACCATCAAGGAAGCGCAGCAAGTGCTGGATTTGCTGGAGAAAAACGGTCTCAAACGCGGCGAAAACGGGCTGCGGATCGTGATGATGTGCGAGATCCCGTCCAATG
>JBKBXX010000029.1:0-30776 GCA_046313915.1 Burkholderiales bacterium
GTCCCCCGCAGGCGAACCGTCCGGGTTCCCGGCGCTCATTCTCAAAAACGTGTGAAAGTGCCCGTGTTCCCCGGCGCGGTGCGCGTGGTAGTAATACTGGGCGCGGGTGTCCGGATCGTAAATGTCGTCCGCCGGGTAATGTGAATACTCGACGAACTCGCCCTGCTCGCGCAGTACTTCGCCGACGAGATTGAGCCCGCCCTTTTTCAGCACGCGACAGCATTCCTGCGCTTCCAGGCCCGCAACCAACATTTGACGCAGCGTCGGTACGGAAAGCGTGGCAAGGTTAGGCGCCAGTAAAATGGGGGACGTCACAGGCGCAGTATGCCGTCTGCGCCTGGCGGCTCGTGCAATCGCGTTGCTATTGATCATTTGCATTCCTTGTTCCGCAAATATTCCGCCAAAAAGTCCTTAACCTGCCAGTCAGGAGTTTCCCCGTAGGGTTCAAACGTCTCATTCCATTTCTCAGCTCCTTTTGAGCAAGGAAAGAATAATAAACTCCCCTCTCCCCCGATCACGGGGGGGCTGCACAGCAGGCGAGGGGGCCGGAGGTGAGGGGGCGCGAAAACGCCAAGGTCGCCCGGGATCGCATCCAACCGCAACAACTGCTTGGATGCGGGGGACCGGCACCTCTACTTCTTAGCCGAGCAAGGATTCTTGGCCGCACACGGGTTCTTGGCTGCGCAGGGATTCTTCGCGGCGCAGGGGTTGGCTGCTGCGGCCTTGCCCGGTTTGAACTTCTTCTGCACGTCCGCGGTATACGCCGTCAGCGCTGCAAGCTCGCGCGATTCCCATTTGAGCGGCTTGGCAGCCATCGGCACCACCATGCAGAACTGCACCATTTCGTCGAGGTGCACCTGTTTGACGCCGCCCTTTTCCTTGGCCATCGCGACTTGATGCGGATACGGCTTGGCAAAACTTGGAGCGAACGCCGCATTGCCGGTATGGCAGGTATTGCACGACAGCCCATTGCTGCTGAGCTTGGTGTCCTTGTACAGAGCTTCGCCTTCCTTTACCAGTACGGCATGGTCTGCTTTGTACGGCTTGTAACCTTTGGGACGCGTCACCAGCTTGGGATCGACCTTGTCGCCCGCGGCGCACGGATTCTTCGCCGCACAAGGGTTGGCGCCCGCTTTGGAGGCGGCCGGTTTGGCGCCGCACGGGTTTTGAGCCGCGAACCCGGGCGCGGCAGCCAAGGCGAACGCCATCGCGCCCGCCGCGACCAGCGACCCGGTAATCGGTTTCAGTTGGAAATGCATTTTGACTCCTCCTGTTCAGTCCGCAGTTAGTATTTTTTAGCCGCGCACGGATTTTTAGCCGCGCACGGATTTTTAGCCGCGCACGGATTCTTGGCGGCGCAGGGATTTTTCTTTTTCGCGGCACATGGGTTTTTCGCAGCGCACGGGTTGGCTCCCGATTTCGTGGCGCGCGGTTTGGCGCCGCACGGGTTGCAGGGGTTGGCTGCCGCTCTGGCACCCGGGGCGCCCAGTGCGAGGGTAATCAGGCCCGCGGATACGATGGACTTAAGCGCTTGTTTGGATTGAAATTTCATGGGTTAATCTCCTGTGATGGTTGGCATAATATTCAAATTCAACAGTGATCGGCCAGGCGGCGTTATGCCAGCCCATTCCTGACACTGCATAAGACGGGGAAACCCGGCAAAACCTTACACGCTCGGGAAATTTATTACGGGGAAGAAGTGCGATGGACAGAAGCCGGCAGCGGCTCGCGATGGAAGTGCAGCGTAAACGCAGACGCCATGGACTCTTTCAGGGCCTGCTTGATCAATCGCTCCCCGTTGCCGGCCTGCTTGCCTTTCAGCAGGTCGCGATAAAAGCCGGTATAAAACGCATCCGGCTCCACCCGCACGCGAAACGCCAGAGCTACCGCGTTGCGGTGCAGCGAAGCCCGGTAATTGAGCAGCGCCTGCTGGTCCGGCGCAATGCGGGTGTCGGCGATTTCCGTGCTCAGGTCGGGCGATACCTGTCTGCCGATCACGTATTCTTGCAACGTGCCCGGAAGCGCTTTGCCCCGGGCGTCTTCCTGGTAAGCTTGCGCTACCACTTTGGGTGTGACGTAAGTGGGGAAAAAATGCCCGGTTCCGGTGTTCCGGATGCTGAGCGCGGCCGTTACCGTGCCCGATTCAACTCGCGCAGCCGTCCTCTTGATGGTGATGCCTGACTTTACCGTTTCCGCGTCGTGGATGCCGCGCCATTGGTGACGGCGGTCGGGCATGTGGCACGATTGGCATGTCATACCCTCGCGCGCATAGCGGCTCGCCTTCCACTCCTCGTAGGTGTTTTCCAGCAGTTTGCCATTCAGCGCGTATCCGTCGTTGGTAAACTGATGGCAGGCCGCGCAGAAGCGCGAATCCCCGAACGCGGCTTCGCTAATCCAGCCGTTGTGCGGAAGCGGTGTCCCCGGCTCCGGCTTTGAGCCATCCTCGCGTGGCGGGCCGTAGCGTTGATGGCCGCGGATGTGGCACGCTGCGCAAACCAGTCCCTGTTCATGCAGCGCTGGGCCGGTTTCCCCCGGAGGACGCAAGCTCTTGCCTGGCCCGCGAGTGAGCGCGGCAACGAGGCTATCTGCCTGTTCCTTGAGCGGAGCATGGCAACGGATGCAATCCTGATGTTCCTCCGTCGCAATGGGGGACATGTTGAGCAGTTGTCCCATGATGCCGGGCCCCATCGCCAGACTGTGACGGCTTTGTTTCCAGTCGTTGAATTGAGCAACGTGGCAGGTGCCGCAGGCGCGGGGGTCGAGTGAGGCCTCGAGCGGGCTGAAATGGGCTGGCGGGATCCCTTGCGCCTGCAGGGGCTGGCCCCAGTGTTTTTGCAGGAAGCTTTCGTTTGAATCGGATGAGCGGGATACACTCTCGCGCGGCGCATCGCACCCTGCCAGGCCGAGAATCACCAAGCCCAGAACGAGGAACAGGCCATGAAGCCTCTGCTGTCTCAATCCGCGACGAATAATCCCGTGGTTGGGAATATCATTGTTTGCGATCCCGCCGTGCAGTGGTTGTTTTTCTCAACGACTAAGGTCGGTATAAGACGCTAAAACCTTGCATTGTCCGGTTTACCCATCTGCGGCAGACGGCAGGTTGCTGAGAACACGCTTCATTATGCCGTTGAAAGACGCTGTCCGGAAAGTCGGAGATGAAATTACATTCCGCGTAAGTTCCAGTCCGAGTCGACGACTTATTCAAATATGAACCTTACATCCGTTTCCAAACAAGCATCCAGCCCGGGCGAAGTCCTGGATTCTGGCGGGAGGCTTTACTGATGCTTGAGCAGAAGGTAACCGCCGCCGTGCGGTTCTGACCTGCCCGACAAGCTGCTGGGTGTGACACTGCGAACTCGAATCACGCGCATGGCCGGTCGGCTCAGCCTTCGTCCTTGTCAAGCGCCTCGGGAAGCTTGCGCGAGGCGCGGCGCAGAAACCAGAGCTGGCGCGAGAAATTGCTGCATCCCTTGCACATCATCAGGTGCAGTCTCAGCAACAGGCGCTCCATTGGCCCCAGCGGCTGATCCATCGCCTTGGAGGACAGCTCCGAGGCCTGCCTGCACGAATACATCAGCTTACTCATGGACGACTCCAAACCAGTTTTTTGTCATGCAGGAACGCAAGCTCAATCTGGCCCGGTACAGGATCACGTGCAGGTTGGTCACCGAAATATTGAGTTCCTTACAGATTTCCTCCGATGACATGTCCATCACTTCGCGCATCGAGAACACTAGCGCATGGCGTTCCGGCATTTTCTGGCAGCACTGCTGGTAGACGCGCCAGAACTGGCTCGATTCGAGCGCGGTATCCGGTTGACCCCATTCCGCAGGTGGATCGATCCACCGGCCTTTCGGGTTGAACGGGCCGGTGGCGGAATCGTTCTCCTCGCCGAGCGCGAGTGCATCCACCGGCAGGCCGCGGCTGCGGCTGCGGAAAAGATCGATGATCTTGTGCTTGAGGATGCCGGTGAGCCAGGTGCACAGTTGCGAACGCCCCTGAAAGCTGTCGCCCTGCGCGAGCGCGGCGAGCAGAGTGTCCTGCACGGCATCCTCAGCGAGCGACGGATCGCGCAGATGGAAGAGCGCATAGCGCTGCAGATATTTTCGGTGTGCCTCCAGGAACCGCATCCGATCGTCATCATTGCCCATCGTGCTGATCTTCCGGTATGTGGTTCCGATCGCATCGGCAAAGCCCGTCAGCCAAGCACCGTGGCGCGAACGAGACAGCCAGCCAATTTTATCATGACTCACTTCAGGATGCCGATCGGGCACAGCGGCTATTTGTATGGAGGCAAGTCGTGCCATGTGTTCGCTCCTTTGATGTGAGCGGGCGTGAAATCTGCTACCTTGCCAGGCCGAAGATCAACCATCCATTTCTTTTCTGACCATGCGTATCGTTGTCGCTTATCTGAAGAGCCTGATCGTGGGGCGCGCAATCCTGTGGTGCTACCTGATCTGGTATCTGGTGATGGCCGCCGCTTATTTTGACCCGTCGCCGAGACTGTGGCTGACTTCGGCGGGACTCAGTCTCGTCGTCGGATTCGCCTCCATACTGAGCGTCGTTTCGACACCGGGGACACGACGGCCAGATAACTGGCAGACCTTCAGGCTGTTCTTCGTGCCGTTCTGCGTGTCTAGTTTCTCCGCGCTGGTGAAAGACCGCGAGTTCATCCTGATTTTTTCTCCCGATCTCGTGGAGACCGGGTTGGCGTTCGCGCTCTGCTCAGGTTTTCTGACGCGCACTGTAATCATGCGGCGCCTTGCGTGACGTCATCGAAGTTGCGGCAGTCGAATTCCGCCTTGAGCTATTGGCTTCGCGAAGTGGAAATACGGTGACACGGTTCCCATTTGATGAATTTCCGCATATCCGTTACCGGGTGCGAAGCCGGTAGCGGGGCGCTGGATGCTTGAATTCATGCAGGTATGTGGCTTGTGGTGGGGGGAATCCGAATTGCCGAGGCAACTGGATTCGCGCAGCAGGTAAGTATCTTGCCGTGCACGTTGACCGCAAGCCCATGATTGCGTTACTCTTTCAGTTTAGCCAAGGAGGGCGATCCGCCCCCATGTCCAAGTCTGCAAAAACCCGGAACAATCCAACCTTCGAGACGGCGCTGGCGGAGTTGGAAACCATCGTGACCAGCATGGAAGCCGGTCAGATGCCGCTTGAGCAATCGCTCGCTGCTTACAAACGCGGCGCCGAGCTGCTCAAGTTCTGCCAGCAGGCCCTGCAGGATGCGCAACAGCAGGTCAGAATCCTTGAGGACGACGTCCTGAAAGATTTCGGCTCGGCAGAGCAGTAGCATCGTGAATCCACCTGCTGATTTTCAGGGCTGGACGCATGCCCGGCAATGCCGTATTGAAAGCCTGCTGCAGACGCTGTTGCCGTCTGTCGAGATCGCGCCGCAGCGCCTGCACCAGGCGATGCGGTACGCCGTGCTGGGCGCGGGCAAACGCGTGCGGCCGCTGCTGGCGTTTGCCGCGGGAGAGCTTTCCCGCGCCGATCCCGACCGCGTGGCCATCGCCGGCGCCGCGGTCGAGCTGATTCACGCCTATTCGCTGGTGCACGACGACTTGCCGTGCATGGACGACGATGTGCTGCGGCGGGGCAAGCCGACCTGCCACGTCGAATACGACGAGGCAATTGCGCTGCTGGCGGGGGATGCGTTGCAAAGCCTCGCTTTCCAGCTGCTCGGCGAGCATCGGCTTGCCGACGATGCCGCAGCCCAGCTTGAGATGGTCAGACTGCTCGCCACGGCGTCGGGCTCGCGCGGCATGGCGGGCGGCCAGGCCGTCGATCTCGAGGCCGTGGGCAAGACGCTCACGGTGCCGGAACTCGAATTCATGCACATCCACAAGACCGGGGCGCTGATCCGTGCCGCTGCCGTGCTCGGCGCGCGCTGCGGCAACGGCCTCGACGCAAAAGAGCTCGCCGAGATCGATTATTTCGCCAAGTGCATCGGGCTTGCGTTCCAGGTGGTCGACGACGTGCTTGATGCCGAAGCGTCGACCGCGACGCTCGGCAAGACCGCGGGCAAGGACGCGCAGCAGGGCAAGCCCACCTACGTGAGCGCGCTGGGGGTGGCGGGAGCCAAGGCGTTTGCACAGGAGCTGCACGACAGAGCGCTCGAGGCGCTTGCCGGTTTCGACGAGCGGGCGCTGCGGTTGCGGCAGATGGCGGATTTCATCGTGTTGCGCAAATTCTGACCGGTAAACCGACAATGTACGAGCTGCTGCAATCCGTCAATTATCCACACGAGCTGCGCCAGCTCGAGAAAAGCCAGCTGCCGCGGCTCGCCGACGAGCTGCGCGCCTTTCTGGTCGAATCAGTGAGTCAGACCGGCGGCCATCTGTCGTCCAACCTCGGCACGGTCGAACTCACCATCGCGCTGCATTATGTGTTCGATACCCCGCACGATCGGCTGGTATGGGATGTCGGCCATCAGACTTATGGCCACAAGATTCTCACCGGCCGTCGCGAGAGCATGAAAAAGCTGCGCATGTGGGGCGGCATCTCGGGTTTTCCGCGGCGCGAAGAAAGCGAGTACGACACTTTCGGTACTGCGCATTCGAGCACTTCGATCAGCGCCGCGCTCGGCATGGCGGTCGCCTCCAAGCTCAAAGGCGAGTCGCGCCACTGCATCGCCGTCATCGGTGACGGTGCCATGACCGCGGGCATGGCTTTCGAGGCGCTCAACAACGCCGGCGACATGGACGTCGACCTGCTGGTGATCCTCAACGACAACGACATGTCGATTTCGCCGCCGGTGGGCGCGCTCAACAAGTATCTCGCCAAGCTCATGTCCGGCCGTTTCTACACCGCGGCGAAAAGCGCCGGCGAAAAAGTCCTGGGCGAGCTTGCGCGGCGGGCCGAGGAGCACCTGAAAGGCATGGTGACACCGGGTACCATGTTCGAGGAGTTCGGCTTCAATTACATCGGCCCCATCGACGGCCACGACCTCGATGCGCTGATTCCCACGCTGAACAACATCAAGCACCTCAAGGGGCCGCAGTTCCTGCACGTCGTGACGCGCAAGGGGGCCGGCTACAAGCTGGCCGAGGCCGATCCGGTGCTCTACCACGGTGTTACCAAGTTCGACGCCGCCAACGGCATCGTCAGCGGCAAATCCGGCGGCAAGCTGAGCTATACCCAGATTTTCGGCGACTGGCTGTGCGACATGGCCGCGCTCGACGAGCGTCTGATCGGCATCACTCCGGCGATGCGCGAAGGCTCGGGAATGGTCAAGTTTTCCGAAACCTATCCCGAACGCTATTTCGACGTCGGCATCGCCGAACAGCACGCGCTCACTTTCGCCGCGGGGCTGGCGTGCGAGGGCAACAAGCCGGTGGTGGCGATCTATTCGACTTTTCTGCAGCGTGCCTACGATCAGCTGATCCACGACGTGCAGATCCAGAACCTGCCGATCGTGCTCGCGATCGACCGCGCCGGCCTGGTGGGCGCCGACGGTGCCACGCACCATGGCAGTTTCGATCTCACCTATCTGCGCTGCCTGCCCAACATGACGGTGATGACGCCTTCTGACGAAAACGAATGCCGGCAGATGCTCTACACCGCGTTCCAGATGAACACGCCGGCGGCGGTGCGCTATCCGCGCGGCACGGGGCCGGGAGCGGTAGTCAGCCGGGAAATGCGGGCGCTTCCCATAGGCAAAGGCAGGATCGTGCGCGAAGGCGCGAAGGCCGCGCCGGCGTCGAAGAAAATCGCTTTCCTCGCTTTCGGCAGCATGGTCAGGCCCAGTCTGGAAGCGGCCGCTGAGCTCGACGCCACCGTGGCCGACATGCGTTTCGTCAAGCCGCTCGACGAGGAGCTGGTCGCCGCGCTGGCCACGACGCACGATTTGCTGGTGACGGTGGAAGAAAACGTGGTGATGGGCGGCGCCGGCAGCGCCGTGCTCGAAGCGCTGCAGCGGCAGGGCGCGCGCATCGCCGTGCTGCAGTTGGGGCTTCCCGACAGATTCATAGATCAGGGAGACCCGGCCCTCCAGCTGGCGGAGGCGGGACTCACCCGCGAAGGCATTTTGCGGGCTGTAAGGGCGCGGCTGGCGGAGTAGAATGGCGTTTACGCATGTCGCCGGAGTTTCCATGACGCCCATCAATCAGCAGATGCTCGAGGAAAACGAGATGGACGGCTACGCCAAGATCGACCAGTACAATCCGGCCGCGATCCAGCGCATTGCCGACAAATATCTCGCCATCCTCAGGGAAATCGGGGAGGATCCCGATCGCGAAGGGCTGCAGAAAACGCCCGAGCGCGTGGCGAAGGCGCTGCAGTTCCTGACCCATGGCTACGATCTCGATCCCGCGGGCATTCTGCGCTCGGCGATGTTCAAGGAAGAGTACCAGCAGATGGTGATCGTCAAGGACATCGAGGTCTATTCGCTGTGCGAGCACCACATGCTGCCGTTCTTCGGCAAGGCACATGTCGCCTATATTCCCAACGGCCACATCGTCGGCCTGTCGAAGATCCCGCGCGTGGTCGACGCTTTTGCGCGCCGTCTGCAGGTGCAGGAGCGGCTCACCGTCGAGGTCAGGAACTGCATCCACGAGACGCTGAGGCCGCTGGGCGTGGCGGTGGTGATCGAGGCGCAGCACATGTGCATGATCATGCGCGGCATCCAGAAACAGCATTCGATTGCGACCACCTCGGCTTTCACCGGTGAATTCAACGTCGACAAGACGCGCGCCGAATTCATGCGGCTCGTCACGCGGGCCTGAGGCGGACATGAGCGCGGATCACAAGACCAGCGAGTTCATCGTCGAGCACATCCTGCCCGACGTGCGCAAGGGCCGCATGGTGATTCTGGTCGACAGCGAGGACCGCGAGAACGAAGGTGATCTGTTCGTCGCGGCGGAGCGCGCCACGCCCGAAGCGATCAACTTCATGGTGACCCACGGCCGCGGCCTGGTGTCGCTGGCGCTGACCGAGGAGCGCATGCGCGAGCTCGGGCTGGCGCTCATCACCGACGATACCGGCAACCAGACGAGGTTCGGCACCGCGTTCGCCACCCCGATCGACGCGCGCGAAGGCGTGGGCTCCGGCATGTCGGCGCATGACCGCGCGCGTACCATCGCCGTGGCGATCGCCGATAACGCCAAGCCCGCCGACCTCATTCGCCCGGGACGGCTGCAGACGCTGCGCGCGGTGGACGGTGGCGTGCTGGCGCGCCGCGGCCATACCGAAGCGGCGGTCGATCTCGCGCGTCTGGCCGGCCTCAAGCCCGCCGGCGTGATCTGCGAAATCATGAACGACGACGGCAGCATGGCGCGCATGCCCGACCTCGAGCGCTTTGCCGCGCAGCACGGCATCCGGATCCTGAAAATATCCGATCTCGTCGCCTATCGTGAAAACGAGCGTCAGATCACGCGCCGCGCCACCACCGTGCTGCCGACGCGCAAGGCCGGCGATTTCGGGCTCATGGTCTACAGCGACAATCTCGAGACCACGCTCTACGTTGCGCTGGTCAAGGGCGAGATCGGGCCGGAGCAGCCGACGCTGGTGCGGCTGCATTCGCAATGCCTGACCGGCGATGTGTTCGGCAGCGAGCGTTGCGACTGCGGCGAGCAGCTCGACACGGCGCTGGCGATGATAGAGCAGGCGGGCAGCGGCGTGCTGGTCTACATGTTTGATGAAGGCCGCGGCATCGGCCTGCTCAACAAGATCCGTGCCTACGCCTTGCAGGACCGCGGCCACGATACGGTCGAAGCCAACCACGCGCTGGGCTTTGCCGCCGACATGCGCGATTACAAGGCCGGCGCCCACATCCTGTTCGATCTCGGCGTGCGCAAGGTGCGCCTGATGACCAACAATCCCGACAAGGTCGCCGCGCTCGAGGACTACGGTCTCACTGTCACCGAGCGCGTCGCGATAGAAATCACGCCGCGTGCGGCTAACCGCAACTATCTGCGCACCAAGCGCGCCAAGTTCGGCCATCTGCTGTCGATGGTGGAACACGACGACCAGGGCAAATAAGAGCGCGCGGCGCGCCGCTGCGAGGCATATTTTGCAACACATTGTTTTTAATAATATTTTTTATGACTCTTCATGGGAGGCGCGATTGAAGCAGAAAGCCCGGCAACTGCGCATGGGAATACGCGAGCGGCTCGTGTTCCTGCAGGAGTTCCTGAAGCGTCCCCGCCAGGTGGCGTCGATCACCCCCAGTTCCCGTTTTCTCGAGCGGCGGATCGTGGAAATGGCGGAAATCCGGTCGGCGCGGATCGTGGTCGAACTCGGCGCCGGCACCGGCGGCACGACACGGGCGATTCTCGGCGCGATGGCGGCGGACGCGAAGCTCCTCGTGATCGAAATCAATCCCCAATTGTGCGAGCTGCTCGGCCGCATCCGGGACGAGCGGCTCATCGTGCACTGCGGCTGTGCCCAGGAGCTCGGGAAGGTGCTGGCGTCGTACGGGCTGGCCGCTCCCGACGTGGTGGTTTCGGGAATCCCCTTTTCCACCATCAAGCGCGCAACGGCGATGCGAATCCTGGATACCATTTCGGCCATGCTGCTTTCCGGCGGACGTTTCGTGGCCTACCAGGTGAGCGACCGGGTGAATGCGCTGACCAGCCCGCTGCTGGGACCGGCGCAGGTCGAAGTGGAGCTTTTCAACATTCCGCCGGTGCGGCTCTACCGCTGGGAGAAGCGCGCGCTCACGCACGCCGCGGCAGCCTCGGGCCGGCGATGATTTGCCATTTCCGGGTTTGCGGCTGCCGGCGATGAAACCCGTCGCGATATTCCGGCACGCGCCAAACGAAGGCCCCGGCTATCTTGCCACCTACCTTGCGCGCCGCGGGATTGCCTGGCGGTTGGTAAAGATCGACGAAGGCGAGACGGTGCCCGCCGATCCGTGTGCCTTTTCCGGCATGGCATTCATGGGCGGCCCGATGAGCGTCAACGACGACCTGCCGTGGATTCCAGAAGTGCTCGCGCTGATCCGCGCGGCCGTCGCTGCCGACATCCCGGTGATTGGCCATTGTCTGGGCGGGCAGCTGATGGCGAAAGCGCTGGGCGGCGAGGTGGTCCGCAACCGCGTCAAGGAAATCGGCTGGGGGCGCGTCGACGTTGTCGGCGATTCCGCAGCAAGCGAATGGGTGGACGGCCTGCCTGCCACCTTCGATGCCTTTCACTGGCACGGCGAGACTTTCAGCATCCCGCCGGGCGCTGCGCGTGTGCTTTCCAGTGTGTGGTGTGACAACCAGGCTTTCGTCATCGGCAAGCATCTCGCCATGCAATGCCACGTCGAAATGACGGCGGAGCTGATCCGCACCTGGTGCCGCGACTGGGGCAAGGAAGTGCAGTCGCTCGCGGCGGGGCTGCCATCGGTGCAGACGCCGGCGGAGATGATGGACGCAATCGATCAGAAGGTCGCCGCGCTCAACGCTGTCGCCGACCGGATTTACGGGCAGTGGACGCGGGGACTGGAAAAACGGTGAGCGGTGAGGATGTTGCGGGCGCGCGGGCCGAAACTGCACGCTTGCCGTTCGCGCCCTTCTAGTCCCGGAAATTCTTGAACTGCAGCGGAAAGTCGGTGATCGATTTGCGCACCAGCGCGAGCACTTCCTGCAATGTGTCTTTTTTGGCGCCGGACACACGCACCGAATCACCCTGAATGCTGCCCTGGGCCTTCATCTTGCTGTCCTTGATGAGCTTGATGATTTTCTTGCCCAGTTCCTGCTCGATCCCGGAGCGGATGGTGATGTTCTGCTTGACCTTGTTGCCGCTGATTTTTTCGATTTTGCCAAGCTCGAGGCAACGCACGTCGATGCCGCGCTTGGCGAGCTTGCCGGTCAGCACGTCGCGCACCTGGCCGAGCTTGAAATCGTCATCGGCGAACACGACGAGGATTTTGTCCTTTTCGCCGATTTCGACCCGCGCATCCGAACCCTTGAAATCGAAGCGGTTGCTGATTTCCTTGTTGCACTGGTCCACCGCGTTGTGCACTTCGACCTGGTTGATTTCCGAAACGATATCGAACGAGGGCATGAACGGCTCCTTGCTGCTAGCGGTGGCGCAATTTTACCGCATATGAGGTGACCGGCATCCCGGTGCCGTCGTCGAATTCGGCGGCGGCCCGGATCGCGAGGCTTGCGATGTCCTCGGCCGACCTGCGCGACTGGCCATAAGTGGCGTACAACGCGCCCAGCGCATAATCGCTGCCGCTGCCGAAAGCATAGAATTTCGAGAATTCCTGCACCGTGCGGTGCGCCGCGACGCCGAAAATGCCGTGTGGGTTGGCGATCAGCACGTCGATGCGGCTCGATTCCAGCGCTTCCTCTTCGCTGTCACTGGCACCGGTGAGCAGATAGTAATCGTGCTTGAGCGCGGCGTGCAGTTTTTGCCAGGTCTTGAAAATCTCGAGTGGCGTGGCGAAATGCGCGTGGACGCGAGGGCGCGAGAAATAATCGCGCAGAATGGTCTTGAAGGTCGCATCTCCGGTCACGCCGAGGAAGCTGTCGCCGACCTTGAGGATCTTGGCGTGGTTGACGATGTAATCGGCGGTTTCCTTGCCCGATCCCCACTTGGTCATGGTGTCCGCCGCAATCGCGGCGTAGCCATCCTTCTTGACGACCGCGATGGTGGTCATGCTGTCCTCCCGCGTCAGCCGAAATGGCAGACGTAGTGGAGCGTTTCGAGCGGTTCAATGTCGAAGCTCGAATTGGCCGGTACGGTAAAGCTGTCGCCGGCATGACAGATGCGCCAGTCGCGGTCTCCCGGCAGGCGCACGCGGCAGCTGCCGGCGGTGATTTCCATCAATTCGGGCTCGGTGGTCTTGAAAGTGAGCACACTCGGGAATATGACGCCGACGGACTTGCGGCTGCCGTCCGGTAAATAAACGGTGTGGCTCACGCACTTGCCGTCGAAATAGACGTTGGCTTTCTTGACGACCGAGACATTGTCGAACTTCGGCATGATCGTTTCCCGGGTTATTTGCGACGGCGCTTGGCGGCGATGCGCAGCCTGAGCGCGTTGAGGCGGATGAAGCCCGCGGCATCGGCCTGGTCGTAGGCGCCCTTGTCGTCTTCGAAAGTGGCGATGGTCGGATCGAACAGCGAATCCGATTTCGATTCGCGACCGACCACCAGCACCGTGCCCTTGTAGAGCTTGAGCCGGACCTTGCCGTTGACGTGTTGCTGCGATTCGTCGATCAGCGTCTGCAACAGGCGGCGCTCCGGACTGAACCAGTAGCCGTTATAGATCAGCCGCGCGTAACGCGGCATCAGATCGTCTTTCAGCGCCAGCACCTCGCGGTCGAGCGTGATCGACTCCATGGCGCGATGCGCCTTGAGCATGATGGTGCCGCCGGGGGTTTCGTAACAGCCGCGCGATTTCATGCCGACGTAGCGGTTCTCGACGAGATCGAGGCGGCCGACGCCGTGCTTGCCGCCGAGCTGGTTTAACCTGGCGAGCACCTGCGCCGGCGTCATCTTTTTGCCGTTGACCGCGACGATGTCGCCGCGCCGGTAATCGAGCTCGACGTATTCGGGGCGATTGGGCGCTTTTTCGGGCGACACCGTGATGCGCCACATCGATTCTTCGGGTTCGTAGCCGGGATTTTCGAGAATGCCGCCCTCGTACGAAATATGCAGCAGGTTGGCGTCCATCGAGTACGGCGCGCCGCCTTTTTTCTTCTGGTAGTCGACGGGAATGCCGTGGGTTGCGGCGTACTTGAGCAGTTTTTCGCGCGACAGCAGATCCCACTCGCGCCACGGCGCGATGATCTTGACGTCGGGCATCAGCGCGTAAGCGCCGAGTTCGAAGCGCACCTGGTCGTTGCCTTTGCCGGTAGCGCCGTGCGAAATGGCATCGGCGCCGGTTTCCCTCGCGATTTCGACCAGGTGTTTGGCGATCAGCGGCCGCGCAATCGAAGTGCCGAGCAGATACTCGCCTTCGTAGACCGCGTTGGCGCGGAACATCGGAAACACGAAGTCGCGCACGAATTCCTCGCGCAGGTCCTCGACGAAGATCTGCTTCACGCCCAGCATCTTGGCTTTCCTGCGCGCCGGCGCGAGTTCCTCGCCCTGGCCGATGTCGGCGGTAAAAGTCACGACTTCGCAGCCGTAGACATCCTGCAGCCATTTGAGTATGACCGAGGTGTCCAGCCCGCCCGAGTAGGCGAGAACTACCTTATTGATTTTGTTCATTTTTCCATTGGTCTGAAAGTTTCATGTCGTCTCGACTCTGCCCAGCAGCAGGTACTCCATCAGGGCTTTCTGGGTGTGCAGCCGGTTTTCCGCTTCGTCCCACACCACGCTTTGCGGCCCGTCGATCACCTCGGCGTCGACTTCTTCGCCGCGATGCGCCGGCAGGCAGTGCATGAACAGCGCGTCGGGCTTGGCGAGCGCCATCATTTCGGCGTCGACGCGAAAATTCGCGAAATCCTGTTTGCGCTCGGCGGTCTCGTCCTCGAAACCCATGCTGGTCCACACATCGGTGGTGACAAGATCGGCGCCGCGCGCCGCCTGCATCGGATCGTTGAAGATCTCGAGGTGCGCGCTCTCGTAACTTTCGCCGCGCTCCGGTTCCAGCTCGTAGCCCGGCGGGCTCGCGACGCGGAAGCTGAAATCGAAAATCCTCGCCGCCTGCATCCAGGTGTGACAGATGTTGTTCGAATCGCCGATCCAGGCCACGGTCTTGCCGCTGATCGGGCCGCGATGCTCGATATAGGTGAAGATGTCGCCGAGGATCTGGCACGGGTGGTATTCGTCGGTCAGCCCGTTGATGACGGGAACACGCGAATGGGCGGCGAAACGTTCGATGATGTCGTGTTCGTAGGTGCGGATCATTACGATGTCGACCATGCGTGTGATGACGCGCGCGACGTCCTCGATCGGCTCGCCGCGGCCGAGCTGGGTGTCGCGCGTCATCAGCGTGATCACCGAGCCGCCCAGCTGGTTCATGCCGGCCTCGAACGACACCCGCGTGCGCGTCGAGTGTTTTTCGAACACCATCGCCAGCGTGCGGTCGTTGAGCGGCTGATACGGTTCGTAGCGCTTGAAGCGGTCCTTAATCCAGCGCGTGCGGGCGAACAGGTGCTCGTATTCCTCGCGCGAGAAATCCTTGAACTGGAGATAATGCCTGATTGCTTGCATGGGCCTGGTGTGCGTCAAGTGGGGGCGCCGCCGCTAGGCGGGCTGCGCGGCAGGCTGCGGTGCGGGTTGGCGCGACAGGAATTCGAGTATCAGCGGCGTCAGTGTGTCGATAACCATACCGGCCTGCTCGCGCGTGAAGTTGAGCGGCGGCAACAGCCGCACGACGTTGTCGGCGGTGACGTTGATCAGCATGCCTTTTTCGAGCGCCTGCTCTACCAGCTCGCCGCAGGGGTGTGCGAGTTCGATGCCTATCATCAGGCCCGCGCCGCGGATGTCCCTCACGCCGGGGCGGCCGGCGAGCCGTTCGGCGAAGCCGGCGCGGATGAGGTTGCCGATCTGCACGGCGTTTTCCATCAGGCCTTCTTCCTCTATGATGGCGAGCGTGGCGAGCGCCGCGGCGCACGCGAGCGGATTGCCGCCGAAGGTCGAGCCGTGGCTGCCGGGCTTGAACAGCGTTGCCGCGGCACCGGCGGCAAGGCAGGCGCCGATCGGCACGCCATTGGCGAGTCCTTTGGCGAGCGTCACCACGTCGGGCATGACGCCGGAGTGCTGAAAGGCGAACCACTTGCCGGTGCGGCCGGTGCCGCTTTGCACTTCGTCGAGCATCAGCAACCAGCCGTGCGCATCGCAGATCTCGCGCAGCCCTCTGAGATAACCGGGGCTGCAGATGTTGATGCCGCCTTCGCCCTGGATCAGTTCGGCGAGCACGGCGACGACATTGCGGTTGTGTTCGGCGACGCGCCTCACCGCGTCGAGATCGTCGAACGGCACGCGCACGAAGCCCGCGACCAGCGGCTCGAAGCCGGCCTGCACCTTGCGGCTGCCGGTCGCGGAGAGCGTGGCGATGGTGCGGCCGTGAAAGGCCTTTTCCAGCACGACGATCGCCGGCGCTTCGATTTTTTTCTGGTGGCCGTAGTAGCGCGCGAGCTTGATCGCGGCCTCGTTCGCTTCGCAGCCCGAGTTGCAGAAAAACACGTTGTCCATGCCCGAGATCGCGGCGAGCCGGTCGGCGAGCTGCTCCTGCAGCGTGATGCCGTAGAGATTCGAGGTATGCACGAGCTTGCCGACCTGGTCGCGCAATACCGCCGTCAGCCGCGGGTGGCAATGGCCGACGCCGCACACGGCGATGCCAGCGAGCGCATCGAGATAGCGCTTGCCGTGGACATCCCATAGCCAGGCGCCTTCGCCGCGCTCGAAAGACACGGGCAGGCGATTGTAGGTGTTCATCACATGTGACATGGCGTGTATGGCCTCAAAAACAATACGGCGGCCTGCGCCGCCGTTTCACCCGGAAGCCTCATTTTCAGCTCATAAGCGCCCGGCACGCAAGCGGAATTTCCAGTCGGGATCCGTCCGTGGCGAAGAACCGCGCACGGTGCGGCTTCGGGCCGCGACCGCCTGACAGCGCCAAGCGGCAGGGCTGTGCGCCGCGTGCCCGGCTCAGGCCATGGCCTTGAGCGCTGCCGCAAGGCGGCTTTTGTGACGGGCGGCCTTGTTCTTGTGAATGATGTTCTTGTCCGCGATGGAATCGATGGTGCTCACGGCGCGCTGATACACGGCCTGGGCCGCGCTCTTGTCGCCGGCGATAATGGCTTTCTTGACGTTTTTCACCGCGCTGCGGAATTCGGAGCGGAGACTGGCGTTATGCTGCCTCTGTTTTTCGCTCTGACGCGCGCGTTTTCTGGCTGATGCGATGTTGGCCATGTAAACTCCGGATTTTGAATCGGAAAAAGCGCTGTATCATACGCGCTTCCGGGCCGATAGGCAAGGCTGGGTGGCTCGCCCGGATCCGCGGACGTCAGATAAAAACATGAATCTACTCAAGGCTTTGGCGACAGTGAGCGGCATGACGCTCGTTTCGCGCATTCTCGGTTTCCTGCGCGATGCGGTGATCGCGCGTGCCTTCGGCGCGGGGCTCGCCACCGACGCTTTTTTCGTGGCGTTCAAGATTCCCAATCTGCTGCGGCGGCTTTTCGCCGAAGGCGCGTTTTCGCAGGCTTTCGTGCCGATCCTCGCCGAGTACAAACACCGCCGCGGCGAAGCGGCAACGCGTCTGCTGGTCGATCACGTCGCGGCGCTGCTGGGGCTGGTGCTGTTCGTGGTCACGCTGCTCGGGATAGCTGCTGCGCCGCTGATCATTTATGTGAGCGCACCGGGTTTTGCGGCGACGCCCGAGAAATTCGATCTCACGGTGAGCCTGCTGCGCGTGACCTTCCCGTACATTCTGTTCATTTCCCTCACCTCGTTCGCGGGCGGCATCCTCAACACCTACAGCCGTTTCGCGGTGCCGGCTTTCACGCCGGTGCTGCTCAACCTGTCGTTCATCGCTTTTGCGCTGTGGGCGGCGCCTTATTTCGATCCGCCGGTCATGGCGCTCGCGTGGGCGGTGTTCTGCGGCGGCGTGCTGCAGCTCGCGTTCCAGGCCCCCTTTCTGCTGCGTATCGGGATGCTGCCGCGCTTGCGGCTCGATCTCGGGGACGCGGGCGTATGGCGCGTGATGCGTCAGATGGGGCCGGCGGTATTCGGCGTGTCGATCGGGCAGGTGAGCCTGCTGATCAACACCATTTTCGCCTCCTTCCTGGTTACCGGCAGCGTGTCCTGGTTGTATTACGCCGACCGCCTGATGGAGTTTCCGGCCGGGATGCTCGGTGTCGCGCTCGGCACGATCCTGCTGCCCAGCCTTTCGAGGCATCATGCCGACGGCTCGTCTGACGAATATTCGAAGCTGCTCGACTGGGGCTTGCGTCTTACGCTGGTGCTGGCGGTGCCGGCAGCGGCGGCGCTCGCGCTGCTCGCGGTGCCGTTGATCACGACGCTGTTTCACTATGGCGCGTTTACCGTCGACGACGTGTTCAGTACACGCACTGCAGTGATCGCCTACAGCATCGGTCTCGTGGGTTTGATTCTGGTGAAAGTGCTGGCGCCCGGTTTCTATGCCCGGCAGGACATCAGGACGCCGGTCAGGATCGCGGTCGTCACCTTGTGCGCCACCCAGGCGATGAACCTCGTTTTCATCTGGCCGTTGCGGCATGCGGGACTTGCGCTCGCCATCGGACTCGGCGCCTGTCTGAATGCCGTTCTGCTTCATTACCAGTTGCGCCGGCGCGCCATCTACACGCCGCAGCCGGGCTGGGCGGTATTCCTGCTCAGGCTCGCAATCGCGGTCTATGCGATGGCGGTGGTGCTGTGGCTCGCGACCGATGCCGCGGCGGTGTGGCTCGCCGCAGGCGCGGCGACGCGCGTCGCGAAACTCGCGTGGCTGATCGCGCTTGGCGCGACGACCTATTTCCTGGCGTTGTGGCTGCTGGGTTTCAGGCTGCGCGATTTCGTGAAACGGGGTTAACGCCGCGCGCGAACTTTCCGCGCCGGGACGCATGGCAAACGGCGCGGAATTTTGCCGGGAATAACCCTGTTTGCGTATCGTTTCTGACGACATGTCTCTTGTGTGCCGCGGCTTTAGACGATAGATTGCGAAACCGGTGCGAAGCCAGCGCGCACCCGGAAATCCGAGCGTCGGCTCGAACTTAATCGTGCATTAAGGAGAAAAACCCATGTCCGCAAGATCGTCGTTTGCAGCGCTCCTGCCGGTTTTTGCATTTTCCAAGGGAGTTGCGACGCTGTGCGGACGCTTTTTGCTGGCGTCATGCGCCTTTTTCGTCGGCGCCAATGTCCATGCGCAATCCCTGAAAGTATCGGCGATTCCCGACGAAGCGCCGACCGAGCTGCAGCGCAAATTTGCGCCGCTCGGCGCTTATCTGGAGAAGGCGATCGGCATGAAAGTCGAATTCATCCCGGTGACGGACTATGCTGCCGTGGTCGAAGGGCTGGCGTCGAACAGGCTCGATCTCGCCTGGCTGGGAGGTTTCACTTTTGTCCAGGCACGCCTGCGCACCGGCAATGCAATCCCGATCGCCCAGCGCGTCGAGGACGAAAAATTCACCAGCAAGTTCATCGCCAATGCGGCAAGCGGCATCAATGCCCTGACTGACCTCAAGGGCAAGAATTTCACTTTCGGTTCGGTGTCATCGACTTCGGGGCATCTGATGCCGCGCCATTTCCTGCTCGAGAACGGAATCGATCCCGACAGGGATTTCAGGCGCATCGCGTTTTCGGGGGCCCATGATGCCACTGCCTTGCAGGTCGAGTCGGGCAAGGTCGACGCCGGCGTGCTCAATGCCTCGGTCTGGGACAAGCTCGTCGGCGAGAAAAAAGTCGATACCCGCAAAGTCAGGGTGATCTGGACCACGCCGCCGTACTATGATTACAACTGGACGGTGCGCGGCAGCCTCGATCCGGCGCTGGTCCACAAGCTTACCGCCGCCTTCCTCAGACTCGATCCGGCTGTCGCCGAGCACAGGGTGATACTGGATTTGCAACGTGCATCGCGCTTCATCGCCACCAAGCCCGAGCACTACAGGGGCATAGAGGCCGCGGCGCGTTCGGCCGGTTTGCTCAAGTAAGAGTCGTCGGCGGGAGTCTATTTTCAATGAGCGTCGAGCTCGAGCGGGTGAGTCTGGTCCATCCCAACGGCCAGCGCGCTCTTGCCGACATCAGTTGCAGGATCGGCAAGGGCGAGCGGGTTGCCGTCATCGGTCCTTCGGGCGCGGGCAAGACCACGCTGCTGCGCCTGTTGGCGACTGCATTGCGGCCATCTGCGGGCGCGTTGCGCATTCTCGGCGAGGATCCGTGGCACCTCAGCCGCGCCGCATTACGCGATCTCAGGTGCCGCATTGGCATGGTGCACCAGACGCCGCCGATTCCGCCGCGCCAGCGGGTGGTCACTGCCGTGCTGGCCGGCAGGCTCGGCCGCTGGCCGCTATGGAAAGCCGTGGCGTCGCTGCTCTACCCGGCCGATATCCCGGGTGCCGGCAAGATGCTGGCGCGCATGGAAATTGCCGACAAACTGTTCGAGCGCTGCGACCGGCTCTCGGGCGGGCAGCTGCAGCGGGTGGGGGTGGCGCGCGTGCTGTATCAGCAGCCTGAGCTGCTGCTCGCCGACGAGCCGGTGTCGGCGGTCGATCCCGCGCTGTCCGACCGCATCATCGGCGAACTGAACCGCGAAGCCGTGACGCGCGGCGTGACGCTGGTGGCGAGCCTGCACGCGGTCGATCTCGCGCTGCACTGGTTTCCGCGCATCATCGGCATCCGCGGCGGTGAGATCGTTTTCGATCTGCCGCCGGTGGGCGTGACCGATGCCATGCTCAGGGATCTTTATGCGTCCGAGGCGGCGGTCCCGACCCAGGGCAGCGAGCCGCTCACATTGCAGCCCGCGGGCGTGCGGCGCAAACCGATGTGTTCGTAAATGGCAGCGAAGGGTGAACAAGTGAAGGGCGAGGGGTGATTGCCAAAGCCGATGCCAGACGGCTGCGCGATCCGGCGGCGGTGCCACGCCTGCTGCTGACGCTCGGCGTCATCATCCTGCTGTGGCCCGGCTTCGGTCTCACGGAATTCGATCCCGGAGCGCTGTTCGATCCGCGCAATCGCGAGATCATGGGCAGGTTCGTGGCCACATTCTTTCCGTTGGCGACTTCTGCCGAGTTTCTGCGCTTGATCGCGAAGGCCACGCTGGAAACGCTGGCGATCGCCACCGCCGGCATGGCGCTCGCGCTGCTGGTCGCTTTCCCGCTGGCGCTGATCGTCGCGCGCAGTCTGTCGGTTTCGCGCATTGGACCGGCACGCGGTGTCGCCATGGCGCGGATCGCGCGGCTGCCGGCGCGTTTTCTCCTGATGTTTTTGCGCAGCATTCCCGAGATTGTATGGGCGTTGCTGTTCGTGCGCGCCGTGGGACTGGGGGCGGCGGCCGGTGTGCTGGCGATTGGCGTGACCTATGGCGGCATGCTGGGCAAGGTCTATTCGGAAATCCTCGAATCGGGCGATACCCGTCCGACGCTGGCGCTGCTGGAAGCGGGCGGCGGCCGGTTCGCCGCCTTCTGCTACGGCATGTGGCCGGTGGCGTTGCCCGAGCTGGTGTCGTACACCGTCTATCGCTGGGAATGCGCGGTGCGCGCTTCGGCCATCATGGGTTTCGTCGGCGCCGGCGGTCTCGGGCTGCAGATGGAGCTGTCGATGCGCATGTTGAACGGCGGCGAAGTCGCTACCATTTTGCTTGCTTTTTTCCTGCTGGTGATGCTGGCCGACGCCGTCAGCGCGTTTCTGAGGAAGGTGACGGCATGAAGCCGGTGCATGGGCTGGTGGTGGCCATTCTGATTGCCGTGACGGGGGCAAGTTTCGCTTTTCTGTCGCTCGACATTGGCGGCGTGCTGGCGGCCGAGTCCCGGGCGCAGATGTGGAAATACGTCGTGTCGTTTTTCCCGCCCGATCTGTCGCGCGGCTACCTGGTGCGCGTCGGTCGCGGCGCGCTCGAGACCGTCGCGATTTCGGCGATCGGCACGGTACTGGCGGCAGTGCTGGGGCTCGCGCTGGCGCTGCCTGCGGCGGGCCGTTTCGGCAGGGCGCCACGCGCCCTATCGCGGCTTGCGCTCAATTTTTTGCGTTCAATTCCCGAATTGGTGTGGGCGGCGCTGATGGTGATGGCTGCCGGGCTGGGGCCGTTTGCCGGCACGCTGGCGCTGGCGTGGCATACCACGGGCGTGATCGGGCGCTTGTTTGCCGAGACGCTGGAAAACGCGCCGAACGAACCGGCGCAGGCGCTGCGCCTGGCCGGCAGCCGCCCCGTGCCGGCTTTCCTTTACGGCACGCTTCCTCCTGTGGTGCCCCAGTTCGTGGCCTATTTGCTCTATCGCTGGGAAATCAACATCCGCATGGCTGCCATACTCGGCGTGGTCGGCGCCGGCGGGCTCGGGCAGATGCTTTATTTTTCGTTGAGCCTGTTTCAGCAACGACAGGCGCTGACGCTGATCATCGCGATGCTGCTGCTGGTGGTGATCGTCGATGGCGCGAGCGCCTGGCTGCGCCGACACCTCGACTGACTAAAGCTCGTAATCCGCGCCGCCGCCGCGCATCGTTTTTTCGACCATGCTCCGGCTCAGATGCGGCGAGAACATTTCAATGAAATCATACACATACTTTCTCAGGTAGGTGTCGCGACGGAGACCGATGCGGGTGGTTCCCGGTTCGAACAGGTGGCTCGCGTCGATCAAGCGCAGGCCGTGGTCGCGCGCCGGATCGAAAGCCATTTTGGCCATGATGCCGATCCCGAGGCCCATTTCGACATAGGTCTTGATCACGTCGGCATCGATCGCCGTCAGCAATACATTGGGCTGGATGCCGCGCGTGTCGAAGGCGCGCTTGATCGGTGAATCGCCGCTGAAAGCGAAGTCGTAGGTGATGACGGGGTAGCGGGCGATGTTTTCGATCGTGAGCTGTTTTTCCTTGAGCAGCGGGTGCTTGAGCGGCGTGATCACGCAGCGACTCCATTGGGAGCACGGTAGCGTGACCAATTCGCGGTAAAGAGCGAAGGCCTCGGTAATGATGGCGAGATCGGCGCTGCCGCTGGTCACCAGCTCCAGGATTTGCTGCGGGCTGCCTTCGCGCAAGGACAGCCTCACTTTGGGATAACGCTGGATGAAGCGGCTCACCACTGGCGGCAGGGCGTAGCGTGCTTGGGTGTGAGTGGTTGCTATCACAAGAGAACCGCTGTCTTCATTACCGAACTCGCTGCCAACTTTCCTCAAGTTGTCGACATCGTGCAGAATGCGTTCGGCAATATCGAGCACGATGCGGCCGGGTTCCGTGACGTCGGTCACCCGTTTGCCGTGGCGTACCAGGATTTTCACTCCCAGTTCCTCTTCCAGCAGGCGGATTTGCTTGCTCACGCCGGGTTGAGAGGTGTGCAGCGCTTCGGCGGCCTCCGTGACGTTCAGCCCCCGTCGCGCGACTTCGCGCAAATAGCGCAATTGCTGCAATTTCATGGGATGGCATTAAATAATTAAAAGTTCTTACAGTCTAACACAATATTCTTTTGAAGTATAAGTGGTCACGATTATCATGCTTGCAAAACCCGGTTCCTGGAGCAGGCGAAATGTACCTCTACGATGAGATCGATCAAAAATTGGTGGACGAGCGCCTCGCCCAATACCGCGACCAGACGCGGCGTTACTTGGCAGGGGCGCTGTCCGAAGACGATTTCCGGCCGCTGAGGCTGCAGAACGGCCTGTATATCCAGCGTCATGCGCCAATGCTGCGCGTGGCGATTCCTTATGGGCTGCTTTCGTCGCGCCAGCTGCGAACGCTCGCCTACATTGCCCGCACCTGGGATCGCGGCTACGGCCACTTCAGCACCCGTCAGAACATTCAGTTCAACTGGCCGAGGCTGGAAGATGTTCCCGAAATCCTCGCCAGGCTCGCTGCCGTGCAGATGCACGCGATCCAGACCAGCGGCAACTGCATCAGGAACATCACGACCGACCATTTCGCCGGCATCGCACCCGACGAAATCGTCGATCCGCTGGTGTGGTGCGAAGTGGTGCGGCAGTGGGCGACCTTGCACCCCGAATTTGCCTACCTGCCGCGCAAGTTCAAGATCGCGATTTCCGGGAGCGAGCAGGACCGCGCCGCGGTGCAGGTGCACGATGTCGGATTGCAGGCGCGCCGTGATGCGCAAGGGCGGGTCGGTTTTCGTGTGCTCGCCGGTGGCGGTCTCGGCCGCACGCCCATCATCGGCGTGACGGTGCGCGAATTCCTGCCGTGGCAGCATCTGCTGACCTATCTCGATGCCATCCTGCGCGTCTACAACCGCTACGGCCGGCGCGACAACAAGTACCGGGCGCGGATCAAAATCCTGGTCAAGGAACTCACGCCCGAAGTGTTCCGGCGGAAAGTGGAAGAGGAGTGGGGATATCTCAAGGATGGTCCGGCGACGCTGATCGCGGAGGAAATCCGGCGCATCGAACGCCGCTTTACCCGCCCGCACTATGCGAAGCTGGATACGCCGGTGCCCGAATATGCTGCGGCGCTGCAGCGGGAACGGGGGTTTGCCCGCTGGGCGCAGCGCAACGTTCATCCCCACAAGGTGGCAGGTTATGCGGCCGTCACGCTGTCGCTCAAGAAAACCGGCGTGCCACCCGGCGACGCCACGGCAGAGCAGATGGATGCAGTGGCCGATCTTGCCGACCGCTACAGTTGCGGCGAGCTGCGGGTGTCGCACGAACAGAATCTGGTCCTGAGCGATGTGCGCCAGTCCGATCTGCACGCGCTGTGGCAGGAAGCGAAAGCGCTGGGGCTGGCGACACCCAACATCGGATTGCTGACCAACATCATTTCGTGCCCCGGCGGCGATTTCTGCTCGCTGGCCAATGCCAAGTCGATTCCGGTGGCGGAGGCGATCCAGCGCCGCTTCGACGATCTCGACTATCTGCACGACATCGGCGAGCTCGATCTCAATATCTCCGGCTGCATGAACTCGTGCGGCCACCACCATATCGGGCACATCGGAATTCTCGGCGTGGACAAGCAGGGCGAGGAGTATTACCAGATCTCGATCGGCGGCTCCCAAGGCAACGATGCTTCGCTCGGGAAAGTGCTGGGCCCTGCCGTTTCGCAAGCCGAAGTGCCGGATGTGGTCGAGAAACTGATCGAGGTCTATCTCGCGCGGCGCGACAGCAACGAAGAGCGTTTTATCGACGTGGTGCGGCGCATCGGCATCGAGCCTTTCAAGGAGCATGTTTATGGCAACCATCATAAAACACCGCAGGATCGTGAACGACAGCTGGCAGTTGCTTGAACCGGCAGCCGACGGCAGTGTGCCGCCGCTGCCGGAGTCCGGCGATGTCATCGTGCCGCTGGCAGTGTGGCTCGAGCGGCGCAACGTGCTGCTGCCGCGTCCCGGCAGGCTCGGCGTGTGGTTGGACGGTGGCGACGAACCGGCGCTGATCGCCGAAGATCTCAAGAACTTCGGCGTGGTGGCAATACGCTTTCCGCGGTTCACCGACGGCCGCGGCTATTCGCTGGCGCGGCTGCTGCGCCAGCGCTACGGCTGGCGCGGCGAGCTGCGCGCCATTGGCGATGTGCTGCGCGACCAGCTGTTCTATCTCGCCCGTTGCGGCTTTGACGCTTTTGCGCTGCGCGCCGACCAAGATCCGCAGGCGGCGCTGGCTGCGTTCGACGACTTCAGCGAGTCCTACCAGGCCGCGGTCGAACCGGCCCTGCCGCTGTTTCGCCGCCGTCTCCTGGCTTCGGCCGACGGCATGGAATGGTCATAGGAAATTACTGCTGATCAAGGAGCTTATCGAATGGAGTCTGGACGGACTGTGCGCGCAACGCGCAGCATTCCCGGCAAGGTCTATCTGGTGGGGGCAGGGCCGGGCGCGCCCGACCTCGTCACGCTGCGCGCTGCGAAAATTCTCGAGCGCGCCGATGTCGTTTTCTACGATGCATTGGTGCATCCCGCCACCGTGGCGTTGGCATGCGACGCTGAAAAAATTGCGGTCGGCAAACGCTGCGGCAGACATTCGACGGCGCAACGCTTCATCAACAAGCGCCTGGTGGATGCCGCACGCAAGTTCGACACCGTGGTGCGGCTCAAGGGCGGCGATCCGATGCTGTTCGGGCGTGCGCAGGAGGAAATCGCGGCGCTCGACGCGGCAGGGGTCGCATATGAGGTCGTGCCCGGCGTGACCGCTGCGACTGCGGCGGCCGCCGAGCTCGGTGTTTCCCTGACGCAGCGGGGGATTTCGCGCAGCGTGATCTTCGCCACGCCGCGGGTGGGCGTCGATGAATCGGCGAGCGACTGGGCCGCGGGTATCGACGCGAGCAGCACGGTGGCGATTTACATGGGCGCCGGCAAGGCCGGAGAAGTCGTCGGAAAACTGCTGGCGCGCGGGGTTGCACAATCGACGCCGGCGGTCATGATCGAGAACGCCACCCTGCCGCAGCGCAGGCAGACCTGGTGCACGGTGGGCACGCTGGCAGAAGTCGCCGCGCGTCCGGGCGCGGGACCGGCATTGATCATGATCGGACACGTACTGCGGCAGGCACGGCACAACACCGATACTGTGTCCGCATCCGGAGCATCGACGGACAGCTTTCTCGAATATGGCAATTCCTGGTTTCGCTGAGGGCCCGGAGCAGACGCCGCTGCTCCCCGATGACGGTTTTGACAGGCGGCTCGATGAAACACGCGCACTGCTCGTTCGCATAGAGCGCGGTTACCGCCCGGCGGTGTTTGCCTGCAGCTTCAGTGTCGAGGACTGCGTGTTGCTCGATCTGCTGGCCGTGCATGCGCCGTCAGTGGAGGCGATCACTCTCGACACCGGCCGGCTACCACAGGAAACCCATGACCTGATCACGGCATACGCGGCGCGCGGTGGCGTGCGGATTCGCGTGATCGTTCCGGAAGCGGCCGACGTCGAGGCATGGATTGCGCAGTACGGGGTGAACGGCTTTCGTGACTCGCCGCAGGCGCGGCAGGCGTGCTGCCATGCGCGTAAAGTGGCGCCGCTGGCGCGGGCGCTTGCCGGCAAACGCGCGTGGGTGACCGGTTTGCGCCGCGCGCAATCGGCGGACCGGCAGACGGTGGCGGCCGAAGCCTTCGATGCCGCGCGGGGTCTGCACAAGTTCAATCCGCTTCATGCGTGGAGCAATGACGACGTCTGGCGTTATGCGCGCGAACACGGGTTGCCGGTGCACGCGCTGTATGCCCAGGGCTACAGCAGCATTGGCTGCACGCCCTGCACCCGGGCGGTGACTGCAGGGGAAGATCCCCGCGCCGGCCGCTGGTGGTGGGAGGAACGGATCGTCAAGGAGTGCGGACTGCACGCGAGGCCGTTGCGACGCTTGCCGGAGAATGCAACATGACTTCGCTTGCTGCATCGACGCCGCGAAGCGGCGCTGTTCATGCTGCCCGCAGCCATCTCGACTGGCTCGAATCCGAGGCGGTGTTCATCCTGCGGGAAGTGGCCGGCGAGTGCGACAACCCGACATTGCTGTTTTCGGGCGGCAAGGATTCGGCGGTGCTGCTGCGGCTGGCGGAAAAGGCGTTTCGCCCGGCGCGCTTTCCTTTTTCCCTATTGCATATCGACACCGGATACAACTTTCCGGAGGTGTTGGCGTTCCGGGATCGCCGGGCGGCGGAGCTGGGCGAACGGCTGATCGTGCGTCACGTCGAAGATTCGATTCGCCGCGGCACGGTGCGCCTGCGCGCGCCCGGCCAGAGCCGCAATGCTGCGCAGTCGGTAACGCTGCTCGAGGCGATCGCCGAATTCGGTTTCGACGCCGCCATCGGCGGAGCACGGCGTGATGAGGAAAAAGCGCGCGCCAAGGAGCGGGTGTTTTCGTTCCGTGATGAATTCGGCCAATGGGATCCGCGCAACCAGCGTCCGGAATTGTGGGATATCTACAACGCCCGCGTGCATGCCGGCGAACATGTCCGGGTGTTTCCGATCAGCAACTGGACCGAACTCGACGTGTGGCAGTACATCGTCCGGGAACGAATCGAGCTGCCGCCAATTTACTTCGCGCACCGGCGGCAGGTCGTCAGCAGGAACGGCATGCTGTTTCCGGTCACGCCGCTGACACCGCCGAAACCCGGTGAAACCGTGGAAGAGCGCGTGGTGCGGTTCCGTACGGTGGGCGACATGACCTGCACCTGCCCGGTGGAATCGACAGCGGCCACGGCCGCGGAAATCCTGGGCGAGACCGCCACGGCAACGGTGAGCGAGCGCGGCGCAACCCGCGTCGATGACCTCGCCTCCGACGCCTCCATGGAAAGACGCAAACGGGAAGGGTATTTCTGATGTCGCTGATCGGTGAAATCGAGCGCGAAGGACTCCGTCTTGAAACTGCCGGCGAAGCGGGGGTGCTGCGGTTCATCACGGCGGGCAGCGTGGATGACGGCAAGAGCACGCTGGTCGGCAGGCTGCTGCACGATACACGCCAGATACTGGTCGACCAGTTCGAGGCGGTATCGCGTGCCTCGCGCAAGAACGGTCATGACACAGTTGACCTGTCGCTGCTGACGGACGGCCTGGAGGCCGAGCGCGAGCAGGGGATTACCATCGACGTTGCATACCGGTATTTCGCAACAGCCAGACGCAAGTTCATCATTGCGGACACCCCCGGACACGAGCAATACACCCGCAACATGGTGACCGGCGCCAGCACGGCCGATGCGGCGGTCATACTGGCTGACGCGGAAAAAGGGCTGCTGCCGCAGAGCCGGCGGCATCTGTGCATTGCATCCCTGCTCGGTATCCGGGATGTCGTCGTCGCCGTGAACAAAATGGACCGGGTTGGTTACGATCAGGGTGTTTTCGAGTCGGTGTGCGCGGATTTTGCATCCTTCGCGAAGCGGCTGGGTATCGAGGCGGCGCGTTTCGTTCCGGTATCGGCGTTGCGCGGCGACATGGTGGTTGCCCGCGGCGCTGCGATGCCGTGGTACGAGGGCCCCACGCTGCTCGAGATTCTCGAAGCGATCGAGCCTGTGCGCACAGCGGTGGCGTTGCCGCTGCGCTTTCCGATCCAGCTCGTGCAGCGCACTGCGGCGCGCGGCCGCGCTTATCTCGGGCGCGCGCAGTCGGGCACCGTGCAGTGTGGCGACGAGGTCGTCGCGTTGCCGTCCGGGCGGCGTGTCGTGGTTGCAGGGATCCACACACTGGAGGGCGAGCGCGATGCCGCGCAGGCAGGCGATTCCGTGGCCCTCACGCTGTCCGAAGAAATCGATCTCGCGCGCGGAGATCTGATTGCCGATGTCGGGGAACCGCCGCGCCTGACACAGAAAATCGATGCAACGCTGATATGGCTGGCCGACGAACCGCTGGTCAAGGGCGCCGCCGGCTACCTGCTGAAAACCGCCAGCCGCACGGTGCGTGCGCGGGTCACCGCGTTTGACGACCACGTCGACGTGCAGACACTGGAGGCGCGCCCGGCGGCAAAACGCATCGCGCTGAACGATATCGTGCGCGTGACGCTGACTGCGCAGCAAGTCATGGCGGTGGACGCCTATCGCGTCAATCGTGGTGGTGGCGCCTTCATCCTGATCGACGAAGTCACCAACCGGACAGTGGCCGGGGGGATGATCGCGTGAGCAGGCGCAGCCGTCCGGTCTTCGCGGTTCAACAGCATCGGGCCGGCGACCCGGTGGAGTTCCGTTCTCTTACAGGCGGCAAAGAAAGAGGGAAAAGACGTGATGACGCAATGGTGTAACAGCTGATCCAACCCGCGCCATCGGACGCGCCAGGCCGCCCCGAGGCGGCTTTTTTTCGGCGTTACACGATGAGCTTTATAAAAAACATATTTTAAATCAATATCTTATTGAATATAGGCTAATGAAAATTCGTGATTTGGACCTGACGCACCACACGGTCACCGAGGAACCTCGGCAATCCGGGCTGCCGTCGGTCGAAGAGACGATCTCCCGCGCCGGCATGCAGCCGTCGCTTCATGCCGCCGTGTGGTTCACTTCCCTGGTATTGATCACACTGACGTTGTTCCTGATGGGACGTCTTTTTCTTCTCGATGGCTGGCTGGGCGGCTGGAAAACCATAGGCGTGACGCTCGGCGGCAATCTTCAATCTTTTCTGGAGCGCGGCGGTGGTCGGCTTTTTCGCACAGGCGGTGGATGATGCGCTGGGCATGGCTTATGGCATCACGTCGCCCACGTTCCTGCTGGCAATGGGTGCCAGCCCGGCGACGGCAAGCGCCAGCGTCCATATTGCCGAAGTTTTCACCACCGGTATTTCAGGCATATCCCGCGCCAGATTCGGAAACGTGAACGAGGAGCTGTTCGTGCGGGTGCCGCATCCTTTTCCCTTTTGATGGGGACTGGCGCCTGGAGCATCATCGCCGGCCTGGTCTTCGGGAGCTTGTTTGCCGCGCCGTTTGCCGTGGTGTTGTGCAGGAAGTTTTCTGCGCGCGTTGCTGGTGCTGATGGGGACTTTGGTCATCATCCTCAGCCTTTTCGATCTGTATCGCGCGCTGCGCTCCTGATGGATGCCGCCCCACTGCTGGCCGCGACGCTGGCTGCCGTAGGCGAAACACGCTACAATTCAAGCTTTTAAGCTTGGCTGTCGCATGCGTATCACGCGCAGCATCCCGCTTGCTGCGGACACCCCTGTCGCGCTCACCATCGGCAATTTCGACGGCGTTCATCTCGGCCACCAGGCGATGCTGGCGAAATTGCGCGAGGCCGCCGCGCGCCTCGGCGTGCCGTCATGCGTGATGACATTTGAGCCGCACCCGCGCGAGTTTTTCGCCCCCGACCAGGCGCCGACCCGCTTGACGTCGCTGCGCGAGAAGCTCGAGTTGATTGCGGCGCAGGGCATAGAACGCGTGGTCGTGTGCCGCTTCAATTACGAATTTGCGCGCCATACCGCCCAGGACTTCATCGAGCGCACGCTGGTCAGGGGGCTGGGCGTGCGCTGGTTGCTGGTGGGTGACGATTTCAGATTCGGCGCACGCCGCGCCGGTGATTTCACGATGCTGAAACATGCGGCATCCCGTTTCGGTTTCGAGGTGGAAGCCATGCCCAGCGTCGCGCTCGACGGCGTGCGGGTTTCGAGCACTGCGGTGCGCAATGCGCTGGCGGCAGGGGATCTCGCCCATGCCGCAAGGCTGCTCGGCCGGCCGTACAGCATCAGCGGCCGCGTGGTGCGCGGCGATGGCCTCGGGCGCAAGCTCGGTTTTCCGACCGCCAACATGCAGATGAAACACAACCGGCCGCCGTTGAGCGGCATTTTTGTCGTCGAGCTGGCGGGAGTCGCCGACCGGCCATTG
>JBKBXX010000030.1:0-29534 GCA_046313915.1 Burkholderiales bacterium
CGATTTACGACGCCGGGCATCACGGTAATGCCATCCTGTCGCGCTATCCGATCAAGCGCTGGGACAACGAGGATATCTCTTCCCATCGTTTCGAGCGGCGCGGGCTGCTGCATTGCGAAATAGAGATTCCGGGCTGGCCGCAATCTTTGCACTGCATCTGCGTGCACCTCGCGCTCACCGCCCGCGGCCGTGGCACGCAGATAGAAAAGCTGCGCCAGCGCGTCGAGCGTTGGGTGCCGGCCGACGCGCCACTCATCGTCGCCGGGGATTTCAATGACTGGCATTGGCGTCACAAGGCCACCCACGAGCTGGCGCATCCGCTCAACATGTACGAGGTCTTCGAGCTGGTTCATGGCGTTCCGGCGCGCAGTTTTCCGGCGGCAATGCCCGTGTTGCGTCTCGACCGGATCTACGTTCGCGGGTTCCGGGTCAACCATGCCCGCGCCCATCACGGCCGGGCGTGGGCGAGTCTCTCCGACCATGCGGCGCTGACAACGACACTCGTTCGTGCATGACCGAGTTCGTCGCAGGCAACCGCATCACCCTGCTTCTGGGCGGAGCCGAGTATTTCCCGGCGCTGGAGGCGGAATGTGATGCGGCGCGGCATGAAATTCACATCGAAACCTATATTTTCGAGGACGATGTTGCCGGACGGCGCATCGCGGCGGCACTGATACGCGCTGCCCGGCGCGGCGTCGTCACGCATCTGATGGTCGATGGCTATGGCTCAAAAAAGCTCAAAGCCGATCTCGTCGCCGCGATGCAGGAGGCGGGTGTCAGATTCCTGGTCTACCGCCCCGACATCGCGCCGTGGAGATTCCCCAGACAGCGGTTACGCCGCCTGCATCGCAAGCTGGCGGTGATCGATGCGCGCGTTGCGTTCGTCGGCGGCATCAACATCATCGATGACATGCATACGCCACGCCATACGCCGCCGCGTTTCGATTATGCGGTACGCGTCGAGGGCCCGCTGCTCGGCCATATCCATGCGGCAGTGAAAAAACTGTGGGCGCTGGTCGAATTCACGCAGTTCGGCCGGGATTGGCATCGCGGAGCCGTGCCGCGGCCCGAACGGGCGGCGCGTGGCACCATGCACGCTGCTTTTCTGGTGCGTGACAATCTACGCCACCGTCGCGATATCGAAGAGGAGTATTTGAGGGCAATCGGCCACGCGCGCTCCGAAATTCTCATCGCCAGTTCCTATTTCTTCCCGGGCTTGAGCTTTCGCCATGCCCTGATGGACGCGGCCGCGCGCGGCGTGCATGTCGTGCTGTTGCTGCAGGAAAGGGTCGAGTACCTGTTGCTGCATTATGCTGCGCGCGCGATTTATGGCGCGTTTCTCGACGCCGGAATAGAGATTCACGAGTATCACAAGAGTTTTCTCCATGCCAAGGTGGCGGTGATCGACCGGCGCTGGGCGACGGTCGGATCGTCCAACATCGATCCTTTTAGTCTGCTGCTTGCACGCGAAGCCAATGTGGTGATCGACGACCGCGAGTTTGCGATGTCGTTGCGCGCTTCCCTCGTCGCCGCAATGGAGGCGGGCGCACATCGGGTCCTGCGGGAAAAATGGAGGGATCAACCGCTGGCGGAGCGAATTGCGACCTGGCTGTGCTATGGGCTGGCACGCGCGCTGACCGGCATTTCCGCCTATGGCCGGACGCGGGAATCGGTCTGAAAGACGAACGAAACGGCGGGCACGAAGCGGGCGCTGCCCGACGCACCGCGCCCGCTGCGCCCGCCGCCCAGCATGGCCAGGAGCGCGCCGATTCCGGTTTCAGTAGCGGTAACTGAAGTTATGGCTCGCTGGCGCGCCGGTGGCCGTTGCCGCGGCGGAGGGAGTGTCGTTGGCGCCGATTTCGCGTACGTTGCTGCCCATCGTGCTCGTGGCTGCCGGCACGCTGCCGTGGCCCTCATCGACGACGCCGATGCCGACCTTGACGGTCTTGCCCGGGTTGTAAGGCAGGGTGGTGGTGATGTCGCGGCCGTTATAGCGGTAGACGACGGTATAGCCCTTGACCATTTCGCGTGTGGTTTCCACCGTGCGGCAGCGCTGCGCCTGGGCGTTCGCCGCCGTCTGGCGGTTGTCGACACGGTCGCCTATCATGCTGCCGGCGATGGCGCCGGCAGCGGTCGCCGCCGCATTGCCGCGGCCCTGTCCCACGTGGCTGCCGAGCAAAGCGCCGGCCAAACCGCCGACGATTGCCCCGGTGTAGGAGCGGTTGCTGTCGGGATTGGCGGCGCGGTCGCCGATCACGGTGCCGGCAACGGCGCCCGCCGCGGTGGCGACGTCGCGGCCGCTGCCGCCGCCGACCTGGCGTCCGATCACGGCGCCGGTGACGCCTCCCAGGATGGGGGCGGCCACGCTGCGTTCTCTGGATTGCGGCACGGCCGCGGGGTCAGTCGCGCATTCCTGCCGCGGTTCGGTGACGCGTTCTATGATGGGGGTGGAAGAGATGACCGGTGCGCTATCGGTATAGTCCGCTGCGCCCGCGCTCATGGCCGCCAGCGCCAACGCGCCGCATGCTGTCCATTTTGTTTTCATTGATGCAACTCCTTGTCCTGATCATCCGGGATGCCCCGCAGGCCATTTTGAACCTCTGGGGCATATATTTCTGATTTCACCGGATGATTAGAACGCATGTCGCGGATGGAGGTTTCTCGTTTTACAGAAAGTTACATCTGGCAGGCGTGAGAGTGATTCGGTCCCGCTGTTCGCAAAGAAAAAAACATGCCCCGGGAGAGGGAGGCGAGGGATATAATATAATCGTATGATTATTAAACCGTTTCTTGAATCTGCTGGCGGCGGGGAAGCTACCCAGTGCTGTCGCAGCGGGGGTTTCATTGAGGGGGAGAAGCGCAGAGGAACCCCGTGTCGGGATGAAGCGGCTGCTCGTTCCCGCATCATGAAAGAACAGCGGGGAAAAATGCAAATCTCCCGCCGCCCTCACGCCGGCGTTTCGACCGTGGTGGCCATCGCTTCGACAGCAGGTCGTTCAGGATGAGCCGATGAGGACACATTCTCATTCCATGCCGGTCGCCGCCCCTGGACACGACGCGCTGCAACGGCGGCAGGAATGGCGCGTCGTGCCGATGCTGCTGCCCTATCTGTGGGAATTCAAGGGCAGAGTGATCGTCGCGCTGATTTTCCTGGCAGCGGCCAAGCTGGCCAACGTCGGCGTGCCGCTGGTATTGAAGGAGATCGTCGATTCGCTCGACGCCACCCATGCGGTGCTGGCTTTGCCGCTGGGGATGCTGGTCGCCTACGGCGTGCTACGCCTGTCCACCACTCTGTTTGCCGAACTGCGGGATGCGGTATTCGTGCGCGTCACCCAGCACGCGATACGGCGGATCGCGCTGGCCGTATTCCGTCATCTGCACAGCCTGTCACTGCGTTTTCACCTCGAGCGTCAGACCGGCGGCATGTCGCGCGACATCGAACGCGGCACTCGCGGCATTTCCACGCTGCTCTCAATGATGCTGTTTTCGATCATTCCGGTGCTGCTCGAATTCGGCCTCGTCGCATTCGTGCTGTTCGCGAAGTTTGACTGGCGCTTCGTCGCCATAACCTTCACCGCCATTGCGCTCTACATCGTGTTTACCGTGGCAATTACCGAATGGCGTATGGAAATCCGCCGCCGCGCCAATGAGCTCGATTCCCGCGCCAATAGCCGCGCCATCGACAGCCTGCTCAATTATGAGACCGTCAAGTATTTCAACAACGAGGATTACGAAGCACGGCGCTACGACGAGAGCCTGCGAAAATACGAGTCGGCGGCGGTGAAAACCGAGGCTTCGCTGGGATTGCTCAACAGCGGCCAGAGCCTGATCATCGCGGTCGCGGTGACCCTGCTGATGATCCTGGCGGCGCAAGGGGTGGTCGAGCGGGCGCTGACGCTGGGCGATCTGGTTCTGATCAACGGCCTGCTGATCCAGCTCTACATTCCGCTCAACTTCCTCGGCAGTTCCTACCGCCAGATCAAGCAGTCGCTGATCGATATGGAACACATGTTCCGGCTGCTGGAAGAAAATCGCGAGATCGAGGATGCCGCCGATGCGATGGATCCTCCCGGCGGGCCGGCAACGATACGGTTCGAGCACGTCGAGTTCAGCTACGATCCCCAGCGCCGCATCCTCGACGATGTCGATTTCGAGGTGCCGGCGGGAAGCAAGATCGCGGTGGTCGGGCACAGCGGCGCGGGCAAATCGACGCTGGCGCGTCTGCTGTATCGCTTCTACGACGTGAACGGGGGGGCGATCCTGATCAACGGCATCGACATCCGCAGGCTCAGGCAGACCGGCCTGCGTGCCATGATCGCCATCGTGCCGCAGGACACGGTGCTGTTCAACGACACCATCCTTTACAACATCCATTACGGACGCCCCGATGCTGCGCCCGCGGAAGTCATCGCGGCGGCCAAGGCGGCGCATATACACGATTTCATCGTGAGCCTTCCCGATGGATACGAAACGCGCGTCGGCGAGCGCGGCCTGAAGCTTTCGGGAGGCGAAAAACAGCGTGTGGCGATTGCGCGCGCGATCCTCAAGAATCCGCGGATCCTGATATTCGACGAGGCGACGTCGGCGCTCGATTCGAAATCGGAGAAGGCGATCCAGGCGGAACTCGATCGCATCGCGCTCGGCCGCACTACGCTGGTGATCGCGCACCGCCTGTCCACCGTGATGGATGCCGACCAGATCCTGGTCATGGACCACGGCCGCATCGTCGAACGCGGCAGCCATCAGCAGCTGCTCGCGCGTGGCGGCGTCTATGCCCAGATGTGGGCGTTGCAGCAGCGGGAAGACGAAAAGCGCGGAGGCAACGAAAGCGCCACACCCGGCGTCACGGCAACGGCGTGACGCGTTTTTTGCCCGCTCGCGCATGAAACCCGCGCAAGGCAGCGCCAATGCGCCGCAGTCGCGCGGCCGACGCTCAGGCGTTTGCCGGGAAAACGATCCGCACCACCGTGCCGTTGCCGCTTGCGCCGCACTCGAGCGAGGCTTCGGCGCTGTGCCGCTGAGCGATCTCGCGGACGATGGCAAGGCCCAGTCCGCAGCCATCGACGCCGGTACCGAGCACACGGTAGAAGCGCTCGAACACGCGCTCGCGTTCCGCTTCCGGGATGCCCGGACCGTTGTCCTCGACCGACAGCACGATCCTGCCGGCGTCGGTTACCACCTGCACGGTGACCCGGCCGCCGGCAGGCGTGTAGCGCACGGCATTATCGAGCAGGTTGTTGAGCATTTCGCGCAGCAGGAAGGCGTCGCCTTCTATCGTTGCGCTTTCCGCAGTGCTGTCGAAACCGAGGTCGATATCGCGTTCCAGCGAGCGGGGCACCCAATCGGTGGTCGCTTCGCGCGCCAGCCTGACGAGATCTGTCGCTTCGTGGGCGTATACGCGTTCGGTGCCGGGTTCGGCTCGCGCCAGCGACAGCAGCTGGTTGATGAGACGGGCAGTCTGCTCGGTTGCAGTATGGAGCTGATGTAATGCGGCGCGGGCAGTGCCCGAGGGCAGCTGGCGCAACGCGAGTTCGGTCTGGGTTTTGATGCCTGCCACCGGCGTGCGCAGCTGATGAGCGGCGTCGGCAACGAAACGCTGCTGTGCCGCGAGCGTCTTGGAAAGGCGCTGCAGAAGACCGTTCATGGCGTGAATCAGCGGCCGCACTTCCTGCGGTGCCTGTTCCTCGGGCAGCGCCGAGAGGTCGCGATGCGAGCGGCTCTCGATCTCCTTGCGTAGCGCCGACAGTGGCGCGAGCCCGCGCCCTACCGCATACCACATCAGCGCCGCGGCGAGCAGGATCAGCAATGACTGCGGCAGCATCATGCGCAGCAGGATCAGGCGGGCGAATTCGACGCGGCTGGCGCGGTTTTCCGCGACCTGCACCGTCACCAGTCCCTGGTCTTTCCCGCTTTCCACCGGCAGCTGCAGCGCGACGATGCGCACCGGCTTGCCTTGATAATGCTCATCGTAATAATTGATTCTGCCGGCTGGCGGATCCGGCGGCGGAGGCAGATCGGGATCGCCGGTGATGAATTCGTTTCCTGGCCCGGTAACGAGGTAGTAGACCCGCCCCGATTCGCGGCTTTGCAGCATCTGGATGGCGACTTCGGGCAAATCGACGTAGATGCGACCGTTGAGCACCCTCACCTGGCGACCGATATCGAGGGCGGATTCCAGCAGCCCGCGGTCATAGGCGAGATTGACGAAACGGTTGGCGATGTCGTAGTCGACGGCGGTGCTCACCGCCCACAACACGGTGAGCGGCCCTCCCAGCCAGATCAGCAGCTTGCGGCGCAGGGTGAGGGGCCTAGGCATGTGGCGCTTTTTCGAGCAGGTAGCCGAGCCCGCGTATGGTGCGGATCATCACGCCGGCAGGTTCGAGCTTGCGGCGCAGGCGATGTACGTAGACTTCGATGGCATTGGCGCCGACTTCTTCATCCCAGCCGTAGAGCTGTTCCGCCAGCTGCTCCTTGCCCACGACGCGGCCGCTGCGCAGCATCAGCACTTCCAGCACGCCGAGCTCGCGTGCCGAAAGATCGAGCGGCTGGCCGTTGAGGGTCGCGCGCCGGCCGGCGGTATCGAGGGTGAGCGCACCGTGGCTCAGCAATGAGCTGCCGCCGGACTGGCCGCGGCGGATCAGGGCACGCGCCCGCGCTTCGAGTTCCGGCAGGTCAAACGGCTTGGTCATGTAATCATCGGCGCCGAGGTCAAGCCCCTTGACGCGGTCCTGCAGGGCGTCGTGCGCCGTCAGTACGAGCACCGGCGTCTTGATTCCGCGCCGCCGCAGGCGCCGCAGCACTTCGAAGCCGTCGATTTTGGGCAGGCCGAGATCGAGGATCACGAGATCGTAGCTCTGGGCGGACAGTATGTGATCGGCTTCGGCGCCGTCGCCGATGCAATCGACCGCATAATCGGCGTGACGCAGGGAACGCGTCAGGCCATCGGCCAGCACCGGATCGTCCTCGACTATCAATATGCGCATATGCGTGTGGCTGACCGGATTCCGCGGCAACGGTGTAGTGTACACCAGCCGTTGTCCGGAATTTCCCGCTGGCGGTCGCGGCGCGTGGCGGCATGGGCTGTAGCCGACGGCGGGGCGATCGGGGGAAAAGGACCAATTTGTCGGAATTTGCCGCGTAAGCCTCATGAAAGCTACGGTTGCTATATTTACTACGTTCAGAACGCGGGGCCACTCAGCGAAGCCCCGGAAAGTGTTTGCGGCTTGTTCGGTCTTTCCTCCTCGGAGGCCTGGCAGTCGCGATCGTCCGTGCTGAGCGGGTGATCGCAGGGCCTCTTTCGCCTCCGCCGGGACAAACCACACTGTCCCGAGCGGAGTTTTTTTTGCCGCGTCCGCCGCGTATCCTCCACGTTTTTTCCGCATAAACATGGGGATGATTTAAAAAACCGGTTGAAAATCCCTGTCCGACCTAGTATTTTTGCAGGCTGATTGCGCTGCTGCCATGCCGCCGCACGCGGAACGATACAAAGCAAAGGGAGGCATTTCTGAACGGATTCTTGCTGGCGTTGACGGTCGCACTGGCTTTCGGCGGGGGGGCGACGGCCGCGCAGCCCGGCGGTGCCGAGGCGGGGAAGGCGACCAGGGAGATTTTTCACACTGCCGTGGGCGACCAGCCGATGGATCCGCTTTTTGCGGAGCGGGCCCGTCACCTCAACCTCAAATCAACCGCGGCGCTGGTCGTCAACCAGGACAATGGTCACGTCCTCTACGCCAAAAATACCGAGACGGTAGTGCCGATCGCTTCCATCACCAAGCTGATGACGGCGATGGTGACGCTCGATGCCAAACTGCCGCTCGACGAGCGCATCAGGATCAGCGAAACGGATGTCGATGATATCAAGGGCACCCGCTCGCGGCTGAAGATAGGCAGCGTGTTGACGCGCGGTGATCTGCTGCGACTGGCGCTGATGTCGTCCGAGAACCGGGCCGCTGCGGCGCTGAGCCGTGCCTACCCCGGCGGCGGCACGGCGTTCGTCGCCGCGATGAACCAGAAGGCGATCGAGATTGGCATGTGGCATACCCGTTTTGTCGACAGCACCGGACTGTCCAGCGACAACGTGTCGAGCGCGCGCGATCTGGCGAAAATGGTAAGCGCCGCTTATCGCTACGCGCTGGTGCGGGAATACACGACCGACGCGGATTACAAGGTGAGGCTCGGCGACGGCCGCGTGCTCCAGTACCGCAATTCCAACGGCCTGGTCAATAACCCGAGCTGGCATATCGGCCTGTCCAAGACCGGCTACATCAGCGAGGCCGGGCGCTGTCTGGTGATGCAGGCGGAAATCGCCTCATCCGCGGTGGTGATCGTGTTGCTCGATTCCTGGGGCAAAATGTCGCGCATCGGCGACGCCAACCGCATCAAGAAGTGGATCGAAAGCAACCGTTCCCCCCAACCCGCTGGCTGAAGCCTGTGCCGTGCCGCTTTCCCGCGCGGAGGGGGAGAGGAGTTTTGTCGCAAAAACGAATGTGTGCGCTGGCAGCGTTTCCCGAGCAAGGCAAAACTTTCCGATGGAGCAGCGATTGCCCCGCCACGTTGTTTTCTATGATCTGCAGCCCGAGGCGGGGAGTTTCCTCGCCGAGGTGCTGAGCGGATTGTCGAAACCGCAGAAGGCCCTCAACCCGAAGTATTTCTACGACGCCCGCGGTTGCGAGCTGTTCGAGGCGATTTGCAGCCTTCCCGAGTATTACCCCACGCGCACGGAAGTGGCGATGATGCAGGCGCACGCACGCGAAATGGCGCGGCTGCTGGGGCCAGAGTGCCTGCTGATCGAATACGGCAGCGGCACCAGCCGCAAGACCCACGTGCTGATCGAGGAACTCGATCCCGTCGTCTATGTGCCGATCGACATCGCCGGCGCGCAGCTCAGGGCTGCCGCGGCGCGGCTGGCCGCGGTGTTCCCGCGGCTGAAAATCGTGGCGGTGTGCGGCGACTACTCGAAGACGCTCGAGCTTCCCGTGCCGGACGGCGTGCGCGCGCGCCGCAGGGTGATTTATTTTCCGGGCTCGACCATAGGCAATTTCACTGTCGCAGAAGCCGGCGAATTCCTGCGCAGCGCGCGCCTGCTCGTCGGCGCGGCGGGCGCCATGCTGGTGGGCGTCGATCTCAAGAAGGATCCGGCGCTGCTGCACGCCGCCTACAACGATGCGCACGGCGTCACTGCCGAATTCAATCTCAATTTGCTGGCCCGCATCAACCGGGAGCTCGGGGCCGATTTCGATCTGTCGGCATTCCGCCACTGCGCTTTCTATAACGCGGCGGCCGGACGAATCGAAATGCATCTGACGAGCCTCAGGGCGCAGCGGGTGACGGTCGGCGGCCGCGGTTTCGATTTCCGTCCCGGCGAAACCATCCATACCGAAAACTCCTACAAATATTCGGTCGAGGAATTCCAGCGCCTTGCACGCACCGCCGGCTTCGAGCCGGCCGCGTGCTGGACCGATTCCCGGCAATGGTTCGCGATACATTGCCTGACCGTGCCGGACTGAGGGCGTCGCCGCGGCCGCATCGTGATCGACCACGATATGGAATGAATGGCATGGTATTTGCGGCTACTTGATATAATCGGTTTCAGAAAGCGGACTCATTCGCGCCACCGGCTTGCCGCCTCCTTATAACCCGCAGATGGCCATATATCTGATCGTGCTGATGTGCGCACTGAACCACGCCGGCTTCGGAGGAAGCCGGGTCGCGGTTGCGCTCTATGCGCTCGAACTGGGCGCGACCCAGTTCACGATCGGCGTGCTGATGGCGCTCTATGCACTGTGTCCGATGTTGCTCGCGGTCTACATCGGCAAACTGGCCGACCGCGTCGGCCCGCGACTGCCGATGCTGATGGGCACCACCGGCGTAGCGGCGGCGTTGTTGCTGCCGCCGCTGTTTCCCGGGCTCGCCACGCTTTATTTCTCGGCGTTGCTGCTCGGCACCTCGTTTCATTTTTTTTTCGTCACCGTGACAGGCATCGCCGGTGGCGTCGGCGGTGCGGAAAACCGCGCCCGCAATTATGCGCTGGTCAGCCTCGGATTTTCCGCGGCAGGACTGCTGGGACCGATGAGCGCGGGATTTTCCATCGACCGGTTGGGGCATCTGCCGACATTCGTGTTGCTGGCGTCGTTTACCGTGGTGCCGATGCTGCTGCTGTGGTTCGGGGCAGGTTTTCTTCCGCAAAGCGTGAAGCGCGATGAAAAAGGCGGTGGGCGGCGCAGCGCTTTCGATCTGTGGCGCCTGCCGGTCCTGCGCAACACCTTCATCGCCAGCGGTTTCATCTCCTCAGCGTGGGATCTTTTCCAGTTTTATTTTCCGGTCTATGGCCATGCCATAGGCCTGTCGGCGTCCGCCATCGGAACGGTGCTGGGTGTTTTTGCGCTCGCCACCTTCGTGATCCGCGTGGCGTTGCCGTGGCTGGTCAAAAGATCCGGCGAGGCCGAAATCCTGACCCGTGCGATCTTCGTGGCTGCCTGCGCCTTCATTCTGTTCCCGTTCTTTCAGAATGCGTACGCGCTGGCTGCCATCGCTTTCCTGCTGGGGCTGGGCGTAGGCTGCGGCCAGCCGATGTCGATGTCGCTGATCTATGCGCTGTCTCCTGCCGGGCGGGTCGCCGAATCCGCGGGGTTGCGGGTGACGGTCAACAATTTTACGCATCTGGTGATCCCGCTCGTTTTCGGCAGCGTAGGCACGGCATTCGGCTACCTGCCGGTTTTCGTGGCGAATTCCGCGATGCTCGCCGCCGGCGGCTTCGTGATGCGCAGAAACCGCGCGCCTGCCGGCAGTTAGCGTCTTTGCGGCGAACCTTCGTCCGAAAGTATTGCCTAACGGGGTTGAAAACAATGTGCCATGGCGGGATAAAAAGGAGCGGACAATGAAGACGCAGCTAGCGGTTGCAGTGTTGCTCGCAATGGTTTCGATCGCGGCCCCGGCGGCGGACAAAGAGGCCTATGACCGCAGGGTCGCCGATAACGAGATGGCCTTGTTCCAGCAGCTGGATCGCGACCGGGACGGCCGCCTGAGCCGGGACGAGGCCAAGGGGGATCTCACTCTCGGTCCGCGCTTCAGCGATATCGATATCAATCGCGATGACGTCATCACGCGCGAGGAAATGCTGCGCCATATCGAGCAGGCCTACGGCGTGAAGCCGGCGAGCTGAGCGCGCCCGCGCGATCTTCCCCGCGGGGCGCTGCGGGCGGCCCGCGGTGCCGCGATGGGCTCTTGAAAATTCCGCAAGCGCCCCTATCTCACCCCCGTTGGCGGTCCTCGCCAATATAAAATCTTTTGTTTTCAATGTGTTAAGTGAGGAGTGTCTCCATGAAGATTCGTCCTTTACACGACCGTATCATCGTCAAGCGGCTGGAGGAAGAACGTAAGACCGCCTCCGGCATCGTCATTCCCGACACCGCAGCAGAAAAACCCGATCAGGGCGAGGTCATCGCCGTCGGCAAGGGCAAGGTGCTGGAGGACGGCAAGGTGCGTCCGCTCGATGTCAAGGTCGGCGACAAAATCCTGTTCGGCAAATATGCCGGCCAGACGGTCAAGGTCAAAGGCGACGAGCTGCTCGTGATGCGCGAAGAAGACGTCATGGGCGTGCTCGAGGCCGCTTAATCTTTTTCGCAGGAGGTGACAGTTCATGGCAGCAAAAGACGTCAAATTCCATGAGTCGGCGCGGCATCGCATCGTCGCCGGCGTCAATGTGCTGGCCGAAGCGGTCAAGGTGACGCTGGGACCCAAAGGCCGCAACGTGGTGCTCGAGCGCTCGTTCGGCGCTCCGACCGTCACCAAGGACGGCGTGTCGGTCGCCAAGGAAATCGAGCTCAAGGACAAGTTCGAAAACATGGGCGCGCAGATGCTGAAGGAGGTGGCGAGCAAGACCTCCGATGTGGCGGGCGACGGCACGACTACTGCGACCGTGCTGGCGCAATCCATCGTGCAGGAAGGCATGAAGTATGTCGCCGCCGGCATGAACCCGATGGATCTCAAGCGTGGCATCGACAAGGCGGTGGAAGCGACCGTGGAACAGCTCAGGAAAATCTCCAAACCGTGCTCGACGCGCAAGGAAATCGCCCAGGTGGGCGCGATCTCGGCCAACTCCGACGAGGCCATCGGCAAGATCATCGCCGACGCGATGGACAAGGTCGGCAAGGAGGGCGTCATCACCGTCGAGGACGGCAAGAGCCTGGAAAGCGAGCTCGAAGTGGTCGAGGGCATGCAGTTCGACCGCGGCTATCTGTCGCCGTACTTCATCAACAACGCCGAGAAGCAGGTCGCGGTTCTGGAAGAACCCTACATCCTGTTCCATGACAAGAAAATATCGGCGATCCGCGATCTGCTGCCGATCCTCGAGCAGGTTGCCAAGGCCGGCAAGCCGCTGCTGATCATCGCCGAGGATGTCGAGGGCGAGGCGCTCGCCACCCTGGTGGTCAACAACATCCGCGGCATACTCAAGACCTGTGCGGTGAAGGCGCCGGGCTTCGGCGACCGCCGCAAGGCCATGCTCGAAGACATGGCGATCCTGACCGGCGGAACGGTCATTTCGGAAGAGCTCGGTCTCAAGCTGGAGAATGTGCAGCTGAAGGACCTGGGCCGCGCCAAGCGCGTCGAGGTGGAGAAGGAAAACACCACCATCATCGATGGCGCGGGCGAGAAGTCCGCGATCGAAGGACGCATCAAGTCGATTCGTCAGCAGATCGAGGAAACCACCAGCGATTATGACCGCGAGAAGCTGCAGGAGCGGGTGGCCAAGCTCGCCGGCGGTGTGGCGCTGATCAAGGTCGGTGCTGCGACCGAAGTCGAAATGAAGGAGAAGAAGGCGCGCGTCGAGGATGCGCTGCACGCGACCCGCGCCGCGGTCGAAGAGGGCATCGTGCCCGGCGGTGGCGTGGCGCTGCTGCGCGCACGGCAGGCCATCATGGACCTGAAAGGCGAAAACGACGATCAGAACGCCGGCATCAAGATCGTGCTGCGCGCGCTCGAAGAGCCGTTGCGTCAGATCGTCGCCAACGGCGGCGACGAGCCGTCGGTGGTGGTCAACAAGGTGCTTGAAGGCAAGGGCAATTTCGGCTTCAACGCCGCGACTGGCCAGTATGGCGACCTGCTCGAGATGGGCGTGGTCGACCCGACCAAGGTCACGCGCTGCGCGCTGCAGAACGCGGCTTCGGTCGCCGGGCTGATCCTCACCACCGATGCCATGGTGGCCGAGCTGCCGAAGGACGAAAAGCCGGCGCCCGCCCACCCCGGCGGCATGGGTGACATGGACTATTGATTCGACGGCCGTTGCGGGCCCGCTACGTCGGCAACCCGCACGCAGCCGGGCGGGCGGCGCGCTGCCCGTCCTGACCAACGCAGTCCGGAAATCTCCCGCACTCCGGGCCCCGCTGTGGCGGGGCTCTTTTTTTCGCCATCGCCGCAGCCGGTCTTTTCTCTGCGAATGCCGCCTAACGCACGATGATGGTGATGCTGAAATCGCCGCGCAGCAGGCTCAGCGTGAAGCCGCGCTCGGCGCCGCGCAACAATGCCTGGAATTCAGCATAGGTGCGCACGCGCCTGCCGTTGACGGCGTAAATGATGTCCCCGCTGCGCAAGCCGGCCTGCCAGGCGCGGCTGCCGCGCTCGACCGCGACCGCGATCAGGCCCTGGACGCGCTGATGGAGCGGGCTGCCGCGTTCGATCTCGACGACCTTCAGACCGGGTAATTGCGCGACCGGCCGGCCTTCGCCTTCGGCGTATTCCTGGGGTGCGGCGATGCGGGCGCGCAGGGTATGGACGCCACTGCCGCGCCGCACCTGCAGCTCCACCTGCTCTCCGATCGGCGTCAACCCCAGGCGGTTGCGCAGCTCGGTCGCGCTGCGGATGGCGCGACCGTTCAATCCCACGACGACGTCGCGTTCGCGCAACCCCGCTTTTTCCGCAGGTGAACCGGGATGCACGCCGGCGACGATTGCACCTTCCGCCGCCGTGATCCCCAGCTTTTTCGCGAGATCGGGCGTGAGGTCCGCCATTTCGATGCCGAGGCGGCCGCGCCGCACTTCACCGTAGCGCACGATCTGTTCCATTACCGCGCGCGCCATGTTGGACGGCACGGCAAAGCCGATGCCGACGTTGCCGCCGGCGGGACCGATGATCGCGGAATTAATGCCCACCAGCTCACCGCGCAGGTTGACCAGCGCCCCGCCCGAGTTCCCGGGATTGATCGAGGCATCGGTCTGGATGAAATCCTCGTAGCCTTCGGGAGTGAGGCCGCTGCGGCCGAGCGCGCTCACGATCCCCGAAGTCACGGTCTGGCCGATGCCGAACGGATTGCCGATGGCGATCACGTAATCGCCGACCTGGAGCCCGTCGGAATCGCCGAACCTGAGCGCGGTCAGGTTTTGCGCTGGAATTTGCAGCACCGCGATATCGGTGCCGGGGTCGGTGCCGACCAGCCGGGCCTGGAACTGGCGCCGATCCTTGAGCGTGACGACGGCCTGCTCGGCGTCCTTGATGACATGGTGATTGGTGAGCACGTAGCCGCGCGCGGCATCGACGATGACGCCCGACCCGGCAGCCTGTTCCTGGCGCTGCGGCTGGTCGGGCAGGTTGAAGAAGCGGCGGAAGAAGGGGTCACGGAACAGCGGGTTGTCTTCGAGCGGCGAGCGCGTGATGACCGAGATGTTGACCACTGCCGGAGTGACGGTGTTGACCAGCGGTGCGAGCGTCGGCAGCCCTCTGCTGTCGACCGCTGGCTGGGCGGCCGTGGCCGAAGCAGCGGTTGTGATGCCGATCAGGATGATTCGGAACAGGCGTTGCATCTCGCGCATGAGGGGCCGAAAAAAACGCCGCCGCGGCGGGCAGACGACACCGCAGGACGAATCCGCTTTCCGTTGCCGCCGAGAAACGGCGTCCAGACGTGAAAATACCACTTGATGCGCTTGCCGGGATAGAGGGGAGGCGGGTGCGGCGCCGCCGATGGCCGTTTCCTCATTTCAGTATCTTGAACAGGTTGTTGTAGTCGTCGGTCCACAGCTTGAGGCCAGGCACCTCGGCGATGTCCACGGCGAAGCGCGCTATCGCGGGATGCCCGATCAGCTGCCGGTTGCGCGTGACCAGCGCCCAGTCGGTCTTGGACAAATGGCTGTCCTCGGCGTCGTCCGTGATCAGCGTCGCATGCAGCTGGTATTCATCGGCGATGCGCTTGACGACCGGTGCGAGCCGCAGAAAGCGGTTGGTGACGTGAAACGCGATGACCCCGCCGGGCTTGATGTGCCGCAGGTAGATTGCCATCGCTTCCGCGGTGACGAGATGCACCGGGATCGAGTCGCTGGAAAAGGCGTCGATCGCCAGCACGTCGTACTGCTGCGGCGGCTCGCGTTCCATGGCAAGACGCGCATCACCCAGCACGATCTCTATTTTCGCGGCGCTGTCTGCGAGGAAGGAAAATTCTTTCTGGGCGACGTCCACCACCTGCGGATTGATTTCGTAAAAACGGTAAACGTCGCCGGTTCGGCCGTAGGTTGCCAGTGTACCCGCGCCCAGCCCGATCACGCCGACGCGCAGCGGTGCCGGTCGGTTCGCCTCGATGGCGCGGGCAATGCCGGAATGCGGACCGTAATAGGTGGTCGGCAGACGGCGTCTGGCGGGCACCAGATATTGCTCACCGTGCATGATGACGCCGTGCATCATGCGCCGCACCGCGCCTTCGTTTGTCGCTGGTCCCGTGTCCTTGACGCGCAGCGTGCCGTAGAAATTGCGCGTCATGACGCGCGTGTCCTGCGACAGCATGCGGATGTAGGTGGCGACATGGTAGGCGGTGAAGCCCGCCATGCCGAGCGCGAGCAGCGGCACGACAGGCCGCATCCGGCGCGTGCAGTAGGCGGCGAGCAGCAGCGTGACGACAAGGCCGATCCCGAATTCATAGTAGGTGTTGAAAAGCTTGGGCGCCACGAAGCCGACCAGCAATCCGCCCAGCGCGCCGCCGAGCGACACCATCAGGTAAAACGCTGTCAGATGGCGCGGCGCGGGCTTCAGGTTCGCGAGTTCGCCGTGGAAAAACATGCAGGTGACGAACAGCCCCGCCAGATAGAGCGGAATCGCCTCCTTGATGTCCATGATGCCGCTTTCGGTGTGCAGCCCCCATGCCATCGCGCCGACGACCACCAGCAGTGGCCCGAGGAAGAAGCGGCGCTGATACCAGCCGCTGCCTTCGAAACACAGGACGAAGGTGACGAGGTAGAGCATGAGCGGCAGGATCCACAGGAAAGGCACGGAGGCGACATCGTGCGTGATGTGATTGGTCACGGCGAGCAGCATGAACGAACCCATCGCCGAGAGCGCGAGCCAGAGCGCGTATTGCCTGAAGCGCGGCGCCGGACCGGTGTTGACCGCGGCGACCGCCGCCTGGGCGGGGGCAAACCGGTTTTGCGAACGCAGGCTGTAGACGGCGGAGGCCAGACACAGCAGTACGAAAATCACGTAGCCTGCGGTCCAGCCGTAGGATTGCTGCCGCGTGGTGATCCACGGTTCCACCACGAACGGATAGGAAAGCAGTGCGAGCAGCGACGCGAAATTGGACAGCGCGAACAGGCGGTAGACGGTGTCTGCCGGGAAAGTGCGCGCGAACCACGCCTGCACCAGCGGCCCGGTGGTGGCGAGCAGGAAATACGGCAGACCGATCGTGGCCAGCAGCAGCCCGAGGATGCGAAGCGACGGATCGTCACCGCCGTCGGGTTTCCACGCCGCGCCCGGGATGATGGGCAGCGACGCGAGGCTCAGCGCGAGCAGCACGACGTGCAGGGCCACCTGGCGGCGCGGTGCCAGATGGCGCGTGGTCCAGTCGGAATAGGCGTAGCCGAACAGCAGCAGGAACTGGAAGAATACGAGGCAGGTGGCCCACACCGCGGCCGAGCCGCCGAACCACGGCAGGATCTGTTTCGCCATGATCGGCTGCACCAGGAACAGCAGAAACGCGCTCGCGAAAATGGTCAGAGCGTAAAGTGCCATGGAGGGAAAGCCTAACCGGTTGTTTTTATGCAGGATCGCGCATTATACCGATAACGCGTGGCCGAATGCGGCGGCGCTGCGCGCAAAAATCCCGGCGGCCGGGGGCGGACAGCGGCGGCGCGACGGCGGATTTCCAGCCGCAAGCGCGCGCCCGGCAGATGCAGGGGCGGCAACGAAAAGCAGGGAATTCATCCGGCTGCGGCAAGCCGCCGGGCGTCGAGTTCCGGCAAGGTCGGCGCGGCACGCGGCTCGTGCCGGGGGGGCGTCAAACGCCCATCGTCTGCTGGATGTATTTGCGCCGCTGCGATTCGGAAATGAATTCTTCCATCTCGGGGTCGAGCGCGTTGCGCGACGAGACGATTCCGACCGGCTTGCCGTCGACGACCACCGGCACGTGGCGGAAACCGTTTTCCTGCATCACGAGCAGCGCATAGCCGAACGACTTGTCGGGATCGACGGTGAGCGGCTTGGCCGTCATGACCTCGGCGAGCCGGGTGGTTTTCACGTCGCGGTCGCGCGCAATCACGCGAAACACCACATCACGCTCGGTGAAAATTCCCACCAGATATTCGTTTTCGACGACCATGATCGCGCCGACGTTTCTTTCCTCCATCAGCTTGGCGGCTTTGCTGACGGTGGTATCCGGTGGAGCGATGAGGATTTTTTTTCGCTCCATGACGTCCTTGATGCGTTGGCTGAACATGACGACGCTCTCCTGCTGCTGCGTTGAAACACACGCATGACCCGCCTTTGCCGAATCCCCCGGTTTGGCGCGGAAAACCGGATCGCGCTCCGCCTTGGCATGCGTACGGCTTGCCCGCCAATGGTAGCGGGGTTTCGGTTTTGCGCGTTGATTTAAATCAAAGTCGGCTCACGCGCCGGAAAGCGCGCTGCCCGCTGACGGGATGCGGGCGTAAACCGGCTGCGGACCGCCGTCTGACGGCTGCGCGCTCAATCGGCGCGGATGGCGGCCTGGCGGATGAGGTCTGCCCATTTCCGGGTTTCGGCCCTGAGGTGGGCGTCGAATCCGGCAGGCGTGCTGCCCACGGGTTCTGCGCCGTCTGCCGCCATGCGCTGCACGACTTCGGCCTGCTGCAGCACGGCCGCGATTTCCCGCTGCAGCAGCTCGACCACGGCGCGTGGCGTTTTCGCCGGCGCCATCACGCCGTACCACTGCGTGACTTCGAAACCGGCAACACCGGCTTCCTGCAGCGTCGGCGTTTCGGGAAGCGCTGGCGCGCGGGTGCGGCTGGTGACGCCGAGCGCGCGCAGCTTGCCGCTCCTCACGTGCGGCAGCACCGAAATGATGCTCGGGAAAGCGGTCTGGATGCGGCCGGCGAGCATGTCGGCATAGGTCGCGCCCATGCCTTTGTACGGCACGTGGACGATATCGATGCCCGTCGCCGTCTTGAACAGTTCGGTGGTGAGGTGGATCAGGCTGCCGTTGCCGGCCGAGGCGTAGTTGAGCTTGCCGGGATGGGCCTTGGCGTAGGCCACGAGCTCGCGCACGCTTGCGGCCGGCACGCCGGGATGCACGATCAGCACGTACGGCTGGCGGCTTGCCTGCGTCACCGCCGTGAAGTCGCGCAGCGGATCGTAGCGTGCGCGGTAGAGCAGCGGATGGACCACCAGGCTCGCGCTCGCCATGAGCAGGGTGTAGCCGTCGGCATCGGCGTGCGCGGCAAGTTCGGCACCGAGGGCGCCGCCCGCCCCCGGCCGGTTGTCCACCACGACCGTCTGCCTCAGGCGTTCCGCGAGCGGCTGGCTCACGCCGCGCGCAGTGATATCCATGCCGCCGCCTGCCGCGAGCGGCACGATGAGCCGGATCGGCTTCGACGGGTAGCGCTGTGCCGCGGCGCCGGAACAAAACGCGAGCACGGCCAGCGAGATAAAGCAGGTAATCGTTTTCATTCGACGTTCCTCCGCGTTGCCGGGCGCGTGCCGCGAGCCGTTCAGGCGGGCGCGGCCAGCAGGCCCACCAGTTTCGCGGCCTCCTCGAGCTCGTCGAGGCCGAGCACGGCATCGCGCAACTGCTCGACTTGGCTCTGCGGCAGGGCCTTGCGCGCGAGCTTTTCGAATTTTCCGACGATGTCGGTTTCCGCCGCGAATTTTTTTTCGCTGCCGCGCGCCGCCTCCACCGTGCGCTGCAGGCGCGTGCCGTCTTTCAGCCGCACTTCGACCCTCACCATGTGGCGGAATTTCGCGCCTTTGGCGGTGATGTCGCGATCGTGATGCACGTGGACTTTTGCGGCGAGCGCGATGCGCGCCGGATCGGCAACCTTGTCTTCGGTGAACTGGTCGACGAAACAGTCGCCTTCGATCAGGAAAGTCGCTACGCAGTAGGGCAGATTGAGTTGCGCGGAAGTGAGACCCTGCGGCACGTATTTCCAGCCGACGTGGTCCATGGTGACTTGCGAACCGTAAACGTCGACGCTTTCGACGTCGGCGGCGCTGAAACGCCGTTCCTGCTGCATTTCGCGCAGCGCATCGAGAGTGGTGTGATTGCTGCCGACGCAGGCATAGAACTTGAGCGCGACACCCATGGTCTGCCAGGTTTCGCCGAAACCGGCGGTAAGCTCCTCGAGGTTGAAGCGGTCGGTCGAGCGCGAAAAGGTGGTGCAGTAGCCGCCGTATTCGCTCTCCAGCACGTTGACGATGCCGGTAAAACCGGCTTGCGCGAACAGCGCGCCGTAAAGACCCGACTGCGACGCGCGGCCGGCGTGCATGCGCTTGACCATTGCGCCGTACTGCGCGGCCATCAGGCCCGCGGCCTGGGTGCCGGCGATGCCGAGCGCGTGCACGGTCTGGCCGGCGTCGAGGCCGAGGCCGCGCGCCGCGCCGGCGGCCGCGGAAAACACGCCGAGCGTCGCCCCCGAGTGCCAGCCCTGCGCGATGTGTTCCGGCCCCATGCACAGGCCGACGCGCGGCCCGATTTCGTAGCCCGCGACGGCGGCGGTGAGAAATTCCTCGCCGCTGATACCGGGCTTGAGCTCGGTCACCGCGACGAGCGCCGGCAATACTACCGCGCCCACGTGCAGCACGCCGGCGCGATGCACGTCGTCGAGTTCGAAGCCCTGCACCGCGGTGCCGTTGACGAGCGCTGCGTGCGGCGCTGACAGGCGCCCGCCGGTGCCCCAGACGCAGCTCGTGCGCGTGGCATCGAGGCGGGCGAGCGCATCCTGCAGGATGCGGCACCACTCGAGCCCGGCGCCGTAGAGCGCGCACCCCAGCGAGTCGAGCATCAGCAGCTTGATGCGGCTGCGCACCTCCGCGGGAATGGCCTCGTAGCGCAGACCGGAGACGAACTGCGCGATGCCGCGCGTGTAGCGATTATCGGTGGGGGCGTCGTGCGCCATGATCAACTCCTGAATGAAAAGCGACAGCTACGGCGAGCGCAGGCCGTAAAGTGGCAGCCAATCTCGTGTTATATTATTGTTTTTAAACAGTATTTTTATGCATCGCGGCCACCGTGCGCCTCGGGCTCAACGGGCGTTCAAGTTCTTCGCGGCGGCGGCGGCGCCGGCACCGGCGAGCCTGCCAAAAACCGCGCCCGAGACGAGTCCGGTGCCGCTCGGGTAGTTGAAATAGAACAGCCCGCCGAGCATTTCGCCGCAGCAGTAGAGGCCGGGAATCCTGTGGAAATGCACGTTGAGCACCTGCCCGCTTTCCTTGTCGATGCGCAGACCGCCGAAGGTGAAGGTGATGCCGCAGGTCGTGGCGTAGGCTTCGAACGGCGGGGTGTCGAGCGGCTGCGCCCAGTTCGATTTGGGCGGCTCGATGCCGACGGTACACTTGCCGTCCTTGACGGTGTGGTCGAAAGGCACCTCGGTGCGCACCGCGGCGTTGTATTCGCGCACCGTTTTCAGGAAAGAGGCGGCGTCCACGCCTTCGAGCTGCGGCGCCAGTTCCTCGAGCGTGTTGGCGCTCACCTTGGTCACGAAGCGGATGCGATATTCGGGGCGCAGCAGATGCTTGACCTTGGCATCGAAGACCTGCCACGCGAACTGGCCCGGCTGCTTGAGCACTTCGCCGCCGTACTGGGCGTAGGTGAAGGAGTGGAAATCCCGTCCTTCATCGACGAAACGCCTGCCGTGAGCGTTGATCAGCAGACCGAAAATGTAGCTGTGTTTCTGGAACTGGTCGCCGACATTGACGTCGCCGAACTCGGGCGCGTAGCGGTCCCAGCCGGTGGCGTGGCAGCCCGACCAGTTGCCGCACGGCGCGGCACCGATGTCGAGCGCCATTTTCAGGCCGTCGCCGACGTTGAAACGCGAGCCGCGCACCTTGGCGAGCTCCCAGCCGGGACCGAGATAGCGCGCGCGCCATTCGGGGTTGGCTTCGAAGCCGCCGCTCGCGAGCACTACCGATCTGGCGCGCAGTTCGACCGCCGTGCCGTCCCGTTGCGCGCGCACGCCGCGCACTCTTATCCCGTCATGGACGAGCGCGGTTGCGCGCGTGCCGTAGAGCACCTCGATCCCCGCTTTTTTCGCCGCAGCGTCGAGGGACTGGACGAGCCCGGCGCCGCCGCCCGAGACTTCGATCGGCAGGCGTCCGAAGAACTTGCGTTTGCTGCCGACCATGCCCGACTGGCGTCCGTAGTTGGGCACGAAGCGCACTCCCTTGGAGCGCAGCCACACCATGGTCTCGAGGCTGTTGTCGACCAGGATTTCGGCGAGGTCGGGATCGGTGCGGTAACTGGTGAGACGGTAGAGATCGTCGAGATATTCTTCGCGCGTGTTGGTGCCGAAATCGCTGTTGGCGACTTCGTCGGCGGTGAGATCGGTCACGCGCCTGAGATCGTCGACCGTTTCATAGGCGAAACGCATCACGCCGCCGGCGAAGCGGCTGTTGCCGCCGGATTCCTCCTCGCTGGCCGCTTCCAGCATCAGGACGGTGGCGCCCCGCTCGCGCGCCGACAGCGCGGCGCACAGCGCGGCGTTGCCCTTGCCCACCACGATTACATCGTGTTCGTGCATCCTTTCGTTCTCCCCCGATTACACCGGTTTTTCCAAAAGCGCCTCGTGCCTGCTGCGGCGCTCGATGACGATCTGATGGGTGAGAGTGCGCACATCGCGCAAATTATCGAGATCCTCGATCGTGGCGTGGATCAGCGCCACGTCTTCCTGCCGCTTCACGACCCGCGCGGCGCAGTTGTCGAATTTCTCCTTGAGCCGTTGCGGCGGCAACGGATTGGCCGAAGTGCGCCCCAGCGGCTGGTCGACCTTGGCCGAAAGGACCGTGCCGTCGCGCAGCGTCACCTTGATCTCGGCGCCGAAATGGTTGTCGGCGGGGAACTGCTCCGTGGTGCAGGGCGCGGCGCGCACGCGCGTCATCACGTTTTTCACCCGCGGTTCGCGGAAAGCCTCGCCTTCGAAATGCTCGATCACGACCTTGCGGTCGACCAGCGCACGCGCCACGCAATATTGCACGCTGAACTTGGCGTCGGTGGTGCTGCGCGGATCGGGGCGGTTGGTGTGCTCGAGCCGCCGCGCGTGGATCCACGCGTCGACGTGCTCGACGTGCTCGGGATCGAGATCGTGGCTGCGCGCGAGCCCGATCATGGCGTCGAGCGCCGGGTGCGTGCTGCCGCAGCAGGGATACTGCTTGATCGCGATGCCGGGCTGCACGATGTCGAGCGGATTGGCCCACGCCGGCAGGATCCTGGCGGCGTCGTAATTGCCGGCGCCGTCGAAGACTTCGAAATAACCCTGCTTGTGTTCGAAGGCGAGCGGGTTCGCGCTGAAGCCGTCGCGCGCGAGCAGCGCGGCGAACAGGCCATGGCGCGCGCACTGACCGACGTGCAGCGGTTTTACCATCGTCCCGAAATTGGCCTTGATTCCCGCCGCGAACGAAGCGGCGATGGCGAGCGCGGTGGCGGTTTGCGCATTGTCGAGGTGCAGCAGGCGGGCGCAGGCGGCGGCGGCGCCGAAAACGCCCAGCGTCGCGGTCGGGTGCCAGCCGTGCATGTAGTGATGGAAATTGACGGCGAGCGCGATCTTGCACTCGGTTTCGAAACCCGCGACATAGGCAGTGATGAATTCGCGGCCGCTCGCGCCGTGCTCGTCGGCCAGCGCGAACAGCGCCGGCAGGATCGGCACCGACGGGTGGCCGCCCAGCGTGTTGTTGCAGTCGTCGAAATCGAGCGCGTGCGCCGCGGTGCCGTTGATGAGCGCGGCGTCGAGCGTGCTCACCCTTTGCCGCGAGCCGAATATCAGACTGGGTCCGTCGGCCGGCGCGAGCACGCGGACGACGCTGCGCACCGCGGGATCGGTGCTGCCGGCAAGCGTCACGCCCACGGTATCGAGAATGCCGACCTTGGCCCAGTGGACCGCCTGTGCCGGCAGATGCTCGAAACGCAGCGCGTTGATGCGCTTGGCGAGTTCCAGCGTCAGCGGCATGGCGGCCTCGCCCCGCAGCGGCGACCGCGGGCGCGGTTGCAGCCGGGAGCGTTAGTGTGTGTATAACTCATTGTTTATAAATAATATTTTTATCTTGTGCGGCGGGCCGCTCCGCCCGCGCAAAAACTGGCGGAAGGAAGTGGGAGTCGAACCCACACAGGACCGCCAGCGGCCCCTACCGGGTTTGAAGTCCGGCCGCCCCACCGGGGACGATTCCCTTCCACGAAGACCCGCTGCGGCGAGCGGGCCTTCGGCTGAAACCCCAACCGACGATGCCGCTTTCGCCGCGCATTCAATCGCGCGCCAAGCGGGCGGTTATCGTTGCGGCGACTTTCCGCGCTTCGAGCGCGGCGTCGCGCAACAGCCCGCCGTAACCCTGGCGCACGGCGCCGATCGCCCACACGCCGGGCAGGCTCGTTTGCAATGCATCGTCGGTGACGACGAAGCCGGCGGTGTTGCGTTCGATCTGCGCCGGCAGAAATTCCGAATTGGGCGCGAGGCCGATATACGCAAAAACGCCTGCGCACGCTATTTCGCGCTTGTGGCCGTCGCCCAGTTTAACGCAAACTTTCTCGACTGTGCTGCCGCCGGCGATGTGCTCGACGGTGGCGTTCCATATCGTGGTTATTTTCGGGTGGCCATCGACCCGTTCGACGAAATGTTCGCGGGCGCGGAAAGCGGCGCCGCGATGGACCAGATGGACCCTGCTGCAGAAATTGGCGAGCACCAGCGCTTCCTGCAGCGCCGAATCGCCGCCGCCGACCACCACCACTTCCTGATCCTGGTATAACGGCCCGTCGCAGTCGGCGCATTGCGATACCCCGCGGCCTTCGAACTGCGCCTCACCGGGGATGCCGAGGCGCTTGAGACGCGCTCCCGAGGCGATGATCAGCTGGCGCGCGTGGTAGGCTGCGCTGCCGGTGACGACGCGCTTGAGCGCGCCGGCGTCCTCGAACCCCGTGGCCGCTTCCTGGATGCTGGCGACGCCGAGCTCGGCATTGGCCTGCATCAGTTCGGCGGCGAATTCGGCGCCCGCTATCGCGCGCTCATCGGGCGCGGGATCGAGCTCGTTGACATTGATGACCAGTCCGCCGAAAAGCCGGGCTTCGAGCGTTGCCACTTTCAGTCCGTTTTTTGCGAGCGCGCCGGCGGCGGTGAGGCCGGCGACGCCTTCGCCGATGATCAGCACGTCATGGATTTGCTGTGACACTTCCCTTTCCTTTCATCGTTCATCGTTTGATGCGGGGCGGTTCGCGCTGGGGCCGCCGCCCGGACACGGCCGCTGCGGCCGGCGCCGCCCGCGGCGGGATTTTTGCGGGAACCGTCGCTGCACCGAGGAGGGGCGCGAAATCCTTGCGTATCTTGCGCGCATCACCGATGCGCTGGGTGATGCCGAGGGTATCGAAGAACTCGAGAATCTCGATCGCCAGGCCGCGACCGGTGCCGGTGGCGTCGCGGTACTGCGCCGCGGTGAACAGGCCATCGGGACGGGATTGTGCGGTGGCCTGGGCGATGGCGGCCAACGTGGCGAGTGTCGTGCGCAGATAAAAACGGTCGGCGGTGACTTTCAGCACTTCGCCGCCTTTTGCCTTGCGGTGCAGGAAGTCCTTGACCACTGCTTCCTTGAGCTTGAGCTGCGCCGCGAGCTCACGCACGACGGGCGGCGTGAAACCGCCGGCTTCGAGCGTGGGGCGCAGCGCCTGCCACAGTTTCTCGTCAGCGGCATTGGCGGTCAGGTTGTGACCGGGAAGGCGCGCCTGCGAGCCGCTTACTTCGATGCGGCGCGCATCGGCGAGTTCGCGCAGCAGCGACTGGAACGCCTCGGCCGGCAGCTGCGGCGCCAGCGCTGCGCGCAGCGCCTCGATGTCGTGGCCGCTCGCCTGCGGCTGCGCGTGGTGGAAATCGGTGATGGCGGCGATGATACTCTCGCGCAGCGCGGCGTGGCGCGCGCGGGCGATGCCGAGGCGGTTGTCTTTGCCGATCGAAACCAGATCGGCCGCGGCGTAGAGCGTGGCAGCGTGTTCGGCAGTGAGGTTGAATGTCTTCTCGAAGCGTGCGAGATCGACGCCGCTGTCGGCGCCCTTGACGAGTTCGGCGAGCGCGGCCTCGGCGCTGGCCTGTTCGAGCGCGTGCAGTTCGGCGAGCCGCGCGCCATGGTTGCGGCGACTGGCCGGCGCGAACGGATCGAGCACGCTGCCGCCGCCCAGCGTGCGGCTCGCCGACTGGTCGCGCACGATGAAACGGTCGCCGTGCAGCGCGCCCACCGGCTGGTCGAGCAGCAGTTGCACGAGTGCCGAGCCGCCGGGGGCGATGACTTCGCCGCGCCGGATCGCCACGCGCGCGGTGACATCGGCAGTCGCCAGATGCAGATGCACCGGCGTCCAGTGTCTGAGCGGTTTTGCTTCCGAAGCGAGGATGCTGAGCCGCGCGTCGATGCGTTGCGTCGGCGCGTGGATCGCTTCGTCGAGCACCCAGTCGCCGCGCCGCGCCGCTTCGAGATCGGCGCCGGTCAGATTGAGCGCGCAGCGCTGGCCCGCGGCGGCCTGCTGCGCCGTCTGGCCGCGGATCTGGATGCCGCGCACCCGCACCGCCGTGCCGGCGGGTGACACCATCAGCCGGTCGCCGGGTTTCACCATACCGTTGAATACCGTGCCGGTGACCACCGTGCCGCTGCCGGCGATGGTGAAAACGCGATCGATGGCGAGCCTGAAATATTGCCCGCTCGTGCGCCGCGCCGCCTGCGCCGCGGCTTCGGCGGCGAGCAGTTCGCGCAACGGCGCGATACCGGCGCCGCTCACCGCCGACACCGGCAGCAGCGGCGCGCCGGCGAGGCGGGTCGGCGCGAGCAGCGCACGCACGTTGTCGGTGACCTGCCGCACGCGCGCCTCGTCGACGCGGTCGATTTTGGTGATGACCGCGGCGCCGCGCCGGATGTCGAGCAGGTCGAGAATGTGCAGATGCTCGACGGTCTGCGGCATCACGCCGTCATCGGCGGCCACCACCAGCAGCGCGAAGTCGATGCCGCACACGCCGGCGAGCATGTTGCGGATGAAGCGCTCGTGGCCGGGAACGTCGACGAAACCGATCAGCTGTCCGCCGGGCAGCGGCAGGTAGGCGAATCCCAGGTCGATGGAAATGCCGCGCGCCTTTTCCTCCGGCAGGCGATCGGTGTCGACGCCGGTGAGGGTTTTCACCAGCAAGGTCTTGCCGTGGTCGATGTGGCCCGCGGTGGCGACGATCACTGCCACACCTCCTGCAAAGGAAAGCCAAAAAACATGATTAAAAACAATATGTTATTTAGAATCCGCGCGCCCGGTCCAGACCCTCGTGGCCGCTCCGCCGCTCTTTGCGGATTCCGGGCGTCTTCGCGGTTCATGCTTTTTCGATGCTCAGTTCGGCGAGCTGCGCGACGAAGCGCGCTTCGTCTTCCGGGTCGAGGCAGCGCAGGTCCATGAGGAACACGCCGTCCTTGATGCGCCCGATCACCGGCACCGGCAGCGCGCGGAAAGCCGCTTCGATCCGGTTGGCGAACGAGCGCCGGCTGCCCGCGCTGCTGCTCACGGCGATGCCCGCGCTCGGCAGCGAATCGACCGGCAGCGCGCCGCTGCCGATCTGGCTGCTGCAAGCGGGCGCCGCGCCTGCGCACGCTCGCCGAGCGCGGCGGCAAGCTGCGGCAGCACGCGCTCGGCCTGGGCTTCGATGTCGGCGAGCGGCCGCGTCAGCCATTTCAGCGTCGGCAGCGTTTGCCCGAGGCGCTGCGGGTCGGCATAAAGCTGCAGCACCGCTTCCAGCGCGGCGAGCGTCATCTTGTCGATTCGCAGCGCGCGCTTCATCGGGTTTTTGCGGAGGCGCGCGATGATGTCGCTGCAGCCGACGACGAGTCCGGCCTGCGGCCCGCCGAGCAGCTTGTCGCCGCTGAAAGTGACGACATCGGCGCCGTGTGCGAGCGCCTCGCGCGGCGTGGGTTCGTGCGGCAGGCCGTAGTCTTCGAGATCGACCAGCGTGCCGCTGCCCAGATCGACGATGAAAGGCAGGCCGCGCTCGCGGGCGAGCGCCGCGAGCGCGGTTTCGGGCACGCTGGCGGTGAAACCGTGGATCGCGTAATTGCTGGTGTGCACTTTCATGATCGCCGCGGTGCGCGGCGACAGCGCCGCCGCGTAATCTTTCAGGTGCGTGCGGTTGGTGGTGCCGACTTCGACCAGCTTCACGCCGGCGCGCGCCATGATGTCGGGGATGCGAAACGAACCGCCGATCTCGATCAGCTCGCCGCGCGAGACCAGCACTTCCTTCTTCGGCGCCAGTGTATTGAGCGCGAGATAGACCGCGGCGGCGTTATTGTTGACCACCAGCGCGGCTTGCGCGCCGGTCAGGCGTGTGAGCCAGCGTTCGATGTGGCTGTCGCGCTCGCCGCGTTCGCCGCCTTCGAGATCGAACTCGAGATTGACGGGGTGCGTCATCGCGCGCATCACGGCCTCGGCCGCGCATTGCGGCATCGGTGCGCGGCCGAGATTGGTGTGCAGCACGGTGCCGGTGAGATTGAATACCGGCTTCAACGAAGTCTGCATGATGGCGGCGAGCCGGGCAGCGCAGGCGGCGGCGAATTCGCTTTCTTCGAATGGCGAGGTTTGCGCTGCGTCTGCAACGGCGAGCGCGGCGCGACGCTCATCGAGCAGCGCGCGCAGGGTTTCCGTGACGAGCGGTCTGCCGTAGCGGGTGATCAGCGCGGCGACCGCTTCCAGCTTGAGCAGGCGATCGACCGAGGGCAGCGCGCGACGCGCGGCTGTGGCCTGATTCAGCATGGCGGCGCAAACAGACACACCGCGCGGTGGGCGGTGATGGTGGGGGACAGTTCAAGGCGCATCGACATCGAAAGCAGCGCATCCGGGTGAGTATTCAGTGTAGCGCATTTGGGGCAGAAGATGACAGCCGGCCAGGCGCGTGCGCTAGAATGGTGGCAGGAAAAAAACCGAATCAACCCCAGGAGAGTCCACTATGCGCAAACTTGCAGCCGCGATCGCCTGCCTCGCGGCGGCGTGGAGTGCGGGCGCCGCGGCGGCCGATTATCCGGCGCGGCCGATCCGTTTCATCTGTCCTTACGCGCCGGGCGGCGCGGGCGACATTTTCACGCGCACCATCGGGCAGAAGCTGTCCGAGGCGCTGGGGCAGACCGTGGTGGTCGACAATCGCGCCGGCGCCAACGGCGGCATCGGCACCGATCTCGTCGCCAAGGCGGCGCCCGACGGCTATACCCTGCTGATGGGCAACAGCGGGCCGCTGGCGGTCAATCCCAATCTCTACAGGAAGGTGCCATACGACCCGGTCAAGGATTTCGCGCCGATCACGCAGGGCACGTCGTACATGTACGTGCTGGTGGTGCCGCCGGCGCTGCCGGTGAAGACGCTCGAGGATTTCGTCGGCATCCTCAAGTCAAAGCCGGGGCAGATGACCTACGGCTCGACCGGGATCGGCGGCGGCAATCATCTTTCGGGCGAACTGTTCAATCTGATGACCCAGACCAAGGCGATCCACGTGCCCTACACCGGCAGCGCGCTGGCATTGGCCGCGCTGCTGGGCGGGCAGATCGACTATATGTTCGATACCGTGATCACCGCGGTGCCGCAGTTGAAGGCCGGCAAGCTCAAGGCGATCGGCGTTACGGGGCCCAGACGCGCTTCGGCCTTGCCCGAGGTGCCGACGCTCAACGAACTCGGCTTGAAAGGCTATGAGCTCACCCAGTGGCAGGCGGTGGTGGCGCCGGCCGGCACGCCGAAGGAGATCGTCGACAGGTTGAATCGCGAAATCGTGAAAGCGCTCAGGATGCCCGATGTCATCGACCGTCTGGCGACCCAGGGCGGCAACGAGCTGGTGGGCAATACCCCCGAGCAGTTCGCGCAGGTGATCAAAAACGACCTCGCCAAATACGCGAGGCTGATCAAGGCGGCCGGCATACAGCCGCAGTAATCGGTCGCCAACGGCAAGCCGCGACCCGGCGGCGGGCTTGCCGTTTCATTCCTTTTTCGTGTGGGGCTGGCTCGCGTCATCGCTTCACGGCGAACCGGGAATGTCATAATTCAAGATGTGACCCCTTTTGCTTTTGTGATAATTCAAGATGTGACCCCTTTTGCTTTTGTGATTCAAGATGTGACCCCTTTT
>JBKBXX010000031.1:0-29335 GCA_046313915.1 Burkholderiales bacterium
CAGACCGGCGCCCACGAACGCCTTATTCTGCACGAACTGCCTGCCGAAAATGGCGCCGATCAGCTTCACGGTGCTGCCGGCGTGGCCGTCGAGGTCGAGCGCGAGCTTCGCGTCGGCGAACTGCAGACGTTCGATGGCGGTGAGCGTATCGCTGCCTTCGGCGCCGGTGTTGTCGACGAGAGTGAAACCGCTGCCCGTCCTGGCGAGGGTGAGATTGCTTCGTGCGCCGGCGTAGGCGGCGATATCGATGTCTGCTCCGCCGTCGAGGGTGTCGTTACCTCCGCCCCCGGTGAGGATGTCGTTGCCCGCGCCACCGGAGATGACGTCATTGCCTGCGCCGCCGGCGAGGATGTCGTCGCCCGCGCCGCCGCTGATCGTGATGCCTGCCGCACCGCCGCCGGCCACCGTGCCCGTCGCGCCGGCGAAATTGGTGGGCGAATTGACCGCGGCCACACCGGCGCGGTTCACGGAACTGCTGCCATCCGTGGGCAAGGCAGCATAGGTGACGGCGTCCACGCCGGCAAAATTTACGGTGCCGCCGCCGGTGAACAGGAAGCCGGCGGGGATGATGAAATCGGGCGTGACGATGCCGAGATTGGCGAAGCCCTGGGTCGCGATCAGCACCGAGGTGTCGGCGGTGGCGGTGCCGGGGAGATTGGCGGGAAAAGTAAAGCTGTGGGTCGTGCCGCCCTGCGTCACGCTGATCGGCAGTCCCTGCCAGAACGACTCGCCGTTCGCGGGACCGACCGTCAATTCGATGAACTGCACCGAGCCGTCGGCGTTGGAAAAAAGCTCGTTGATCTGATAGAGATGGAAACTCATTGGTCTTGCCCCCCAGAGGTGATGATCGAGGCGCGGGCCGTCGGGGCCTGCGACAGGCGGTTGGCGCCTGCGCGGTCAACCGGGAAACTTTCATTCAAAACAGCGGTGGCGGGCGCAATATTCCGGACGGCTTGCCGTCAAGTGGCGCATGAGCGGGACGCAGGCCGCCGGGGGCCGGCGGAAAGCGGCTTCGTTGGTGTAAAGTAAGCGCTTGGAAACAGACCGTATTTCGTCAGAGTTCGCAAGGGCGCGAGTGACGTCGCGGGAAATTCGCGCGTTGCCCCCCCGCGGGTCATGGCAGATGGATGACACGCTGGCCCGGGTGCGGGCGTGGCTTGCCGCCGCGCAGCGCGTGGTGGTGCTGACCGGTGCCGGGATTTCGACCGATTCGGGCATCCCGGATTTTCGCGGCCCCGACGGCGTGTGGACGCGCGACCCCCGTGCCGAGCGCCTGTCCGACATCCGCCATTACGTCGCTGATCCCGAAGTGCGCAAGGCTTCGTGACAGGGCCGGCTCGTGCACCCGGCATGGAAGGCGCAACCCAACGCCGGGCATCGGGCGCTGGTCGTGGTGGGCACCAGCCTTCGGGTCTATCCGGTGGCGGGCATGGTGCCGCTCGCGAGACGGAGCGGCGCGCGGGTGGTGATCGTCAATGCCCAGCCCACGCCGCTCGACACGATCGCTCACGCCGTGCTGTCTGCGCCGATCGCCGAAGTGCTGCCGGCGCTGTGCGGGAGTTGAAGTTTGGTTATAATGCCTTGTTTTATAAGTATTTTTATGGGGAAGGCGGCAATGGCGGCCGACGCCGCCCGCCGCGGTCACGCTGCACGTATCCACAGCAAGGAGAAAACGCATGATCTCGACGCGCGCCGCGCGCATGCTCGCGCGCTACAACGCCTGGGCCAATGACCGGATGTTCGAGGCCGTCGCCGCGCTGCCCGAGGGCGAAGCGGTCAGACAGCGCAAGAGCCTGTTTCGCAACATGGTGCATACGCTCAACCACATCTACATCATCGACCGCATCTGGCAGGCGCATCTCGAAGGGCGCGACCACGGTTATGCCGCGCGCAATACCGAGGACCATCCACCGCTTGCCGAACTGTGGCGGCTGCAGCGCGAAGTCGACGCCTGGTACATCGGCTGGAGCGACGCACAGAGCGACGCCGCGCTCGACGAAAAAGTGAAATTCACGCTGATCGGCGGCAATGCCGGCGTGATGACGCGCGGCGAAATCCTGCTGCACGTCACCAGCCACTGCTCGTATCACCGCGGTTTTGTCGCCGACATGTTTTTCGAAGTGCCGGCGCGGCCGCCCGTCATGGATCTGCCGGTGTACCTGAGAGAAGTGCCACAGCGATAAACAGCGGAGGTGGCTTGCCTGCAAACGGCAAGGGGCGGCCGAAGCCACCCCTTGCGGATTGCAGGGAGCCGATCTGGAAATTTACCGATGGCTGGCGATGTCCAGACGCTGCCTGCCGGCGTTGTGGCCCCACTGGCTGTAGTGGGGGAGCTGGCCCAGGCCGCTGTCGAGTTTTTCGCCCGGGACGCTCGCGACGAACGCGGCAAGCTGCGGATGGCTGGCCCACTGGCTGTAGTGCGGCAGTTCGCCCAAGCCACTGTCCAGGCTTTCGCCCGGAACGTGGCTGGCGGCTGCAACGAGCGCGGCGAGTTGAGGATGTTGGGCCCATTGGCTGTAGTGCGGAAGCTGGCCCAGGCTGCTGTCGAGTTTTTCACCGATGATGCGGTGTTGCTGGCCGGCAGCCGGGTTGTCGCCGGCGAGGGCAAGCGGGGCGAGGGCAAGCGTCAATACCGCGGCAAGGGCGCTGATCTGGAGTTTGGGTGAGTCCATGATGATCTCCTCAAGTGGTGTGCGTGTCGTGATGCCTAGTTTTGCGGTCCCGGGGTGTATCCGAAAGCTTGCCGGAACGATTCGCTTTCCTGTGCGTCGTGGTGCGAGGCGCATGCCTTGATGCAGGCAAACGCGCCATAACCCAGAGCACCGAGGGCGGTGGTGATCTGCCCCAGTTCGAAAATGATGTCGAGCATGTTCGTTCTCCTCAAGCAAGTTGCAGGCAGGTGCCTGTTGAACGGTGCTGCGGCTGCTTGCGACTACGAGGCCAGTGTAGGAGCGGCGGCGGAGAATGTCTGTCGCGGAACTGTGGGGGTTTTGTAAGGAGACGTAACGAAGGCGTGAGAGATTTTACGCGCCCGCGCGACGGCGCACGGAAATCCGTGAAGAATGTCACACTGCACGGAGTGGAAAGCGAGGGGATACCGGCGGGCGTGAGCAAGGAAGCGGCGGCGGGGCTGCGCGCCCGGCGCGACCGCGGCGCTCAGAACATCATCTGGCCGCCGTTGACGTGTATGGTCTGGCCATTGAGGTAGCTTGCCGCCGGGCCGCAGAGAAAACGCACCACGCTCGCGATTTCTTCCGCTTCGCCGCGGCGACCGAGAGGAACGAGTTCCTCGCCGCCGCGCACGGAACGGCCCGCGGCGCGCACGGTGTTCATCTGTCCGGGCGCAACACAGTTGGCGCGTATGCCGTGCTCGCCGAACTCGCGTGCGAGCCCCCGCGTCATGCCGACCAGACCGTGTTTGGCGACCGAACCGTGGATCCGTTTTTTTGCGCCGGAAAGCGAAACCATGCCGCCGAGCGTGACGATGCTGCCGCCGCCGGCCTTGATCATCGCGGGCAGACAGGCCTGAGTGAGATAAAACGCGCCGTCGAGCGTGATCGAAAGAGGGGTGCGCCATTCTTCGTAGGTAAGTTCGAGAAAAGGCTTTTCGGTGCGCACCGAAGCATTGAGCACCAGGAAGTCGATGCGGCCGAAACGCTCGATCACGTCATCGACCATGGTTTTTACCGCACCCGCGTCGGCGATGTCGGCGACGAACACCGCTGCCTGGCCGCCCGCCGCGCGGATTTCATCCGCGACTTTCTCGGCGTCCTCGCGCGAAGCGCGGGTATTGATGGCGACCGCGGCGCCACCGGCAGCGAGTGCCAAGGCGGTGGCGCGTCCGATATTGCGTGCAGCACCGGTGATCAGTGCCACTTTGCCCGAAAGTTCGGTGGTTGTCGTCATTGCTCTCCTCCGTGGGTATCGAAACCGGAACCGTCCGCAGACTAGCGCAGATGGCCGCGAATGGGAACTGGGGCAATCCTGTGGCTGGGGCCGTCGCGGGCCGCGACAGCGCCTGCTCCGGCCCGGTTCGGCGGCGGCAACGGCACTTGCGCCGGTTTCGGGTTACCATTTCCCGGCGTTTCGGATCACCAAGCCGATGCGGAGGGGGCCATGAACATACTGCGCGGCGTGTTCGCCGCTGTTGCGGTTTTATCGATCGTGTTTTCTACGGCGGCGGAAACCTATCCCCGCAAGCCGGTGCGGGTGATCGTTCCCGTGCCGGCCGGAGGCACGCCGGACGTGGTGGCGCGCCTGGTGACGCCCGGGCTTTCTGTGCTGCTCGGCCAGCAATTCGTCGTCGACAACCGCCCTGGAGCGGGTGGACTCATAGGCGCGGAACTGGCAGCCCAGGCGGCGCCCGACGGCCACACCCTGCTCATCAGCAGCCCCGGGCCTCTGACTATATTGCCGCACCTCCAGAAAAAAATGGCGTACGATCCGCTGCGGGATTTCGTGCCGGTCGGGCTCATCTCGAGCGGCCCGTTTCTGCTGATCACCCATCCCATGGTTCCCGCCAGAACCGTCAGGGAACTGATTGCGCTCGCCAAAGCGCAACCCGGGAAGCTCAACTACGCATCGGCCGGCAACGGTGCGCCCAATCATCTGGCGATGGAGCTGTTCAAGAGCATGGCCGGCATCGATCTCACGCACGTGCCGTACAAGGGCGCGCCGCAGGCGGTGTCCGACGTGGTGGGCGGTCATATGAACATGATGTTCAACTCGATTGCGCCGGTGCTGCCGCACATCAAGGCCGGGCGGCTGCGCCTGCTCGGCGTGGCGAGCGCCAGACGTTCACCCCAGCTGCCCGATACGCCGACGATCGGCGAGGCCGGCGTGCCGGGCTACGAGGCGGCTTCGTGGTTCGGCTTGCTCGCGCCGGCCAAAACGCCGCGCCCCGTCATCGTCCGCCTGAACGAGGCGTTGGTCAGGGTGGTGCATGCGCCGGAAATCCGCGCACAATTCGAAAGCCAGGGCGCCGATCCCGCTGGCGGCAGCGCTGAGGAATTCGCCAGACATATACGCGGCGAATTCGAGAAGTATGCGAGAGTCGTCAAGCTCGCGGGGGCAAAAGTGGACTGAACGAAGACCAAGGGCAGCCGCGGCTGCCCGTGGTCGTCCGTGGATGGGAGGGGTTCCCGTTCGGCTGATCTCCTTGCGGTGGGGGTTGAACGAAAGTCTTATCTGCGGCTCGCGATATCCAGACGCTGTTTGCCGGTGCTGTCAACCCACAGGCTGTAGTGGGGCAGCTCGCCCAGGCCGCTGTCGAGTTTTTCGCCCGTGATGCGGTCGGCGGCAACGACGAGGGAGGCGAGTCGGGGATGCTGGGCCCACTGGCTGTAATGGGGCAGCTTGCCCAGGCCGCTGTCGAGGCTTTCGCCGGGAACGTTGCCGGCAAGCGCGGCGAGCTGCGGGTGCTGGGCCCACTGGCTGTAATGCGGGAGTTTGCCCAGGCCGCTGTCGAGTTTCTGGCCGGCGCTCGCATCATTGCCGGAGTAGGCGAGGGGGGCCATCGCGAAGGTCAGGATGGCGACGAATGCGGCGCTGCGGAATTTGCGTTGGTTCATAATGGTCTCCTCAAGCAAATTTCAGGGTTGGTCGGGATTGCAAGCGTTCGTGGATACGAGGCCAGTGTAGGCACGGCGGCAGGGGCTGTCTGTCGTCGAACTGTACGATTTTTGTCAAGGGACGTAACTGAAGCGTGAGGGATTTCACGCATTCGGCCATGAAGGGCGGGAAAATCCGTGAACGATTGCACGCTGTCGATGACGCGCTGTCAGCCATTGCCACCCGCGTCGACAGCGGCATCCCGGTGCGTCATCGGGCATCGAAAAGCGTGCCGTGAGCATTCCGTGACGTCGAAGGGGCGACTGGTTTTCGCGGCAGCGCGGGTTTTGAAACGGCTGCCGATGTTACGATAACCCGATGCTTGCCCGGCCTTTCTCCAATGCCCTGCCCAAGGGCGACATCGTCCAGCTCGCGCGCCTGGGCCGCTTTCTTGCGCCGTATCGCCGGAAAATCGCCGCCGCGCTCGCCGCGCTGGTGGTGGCCGCAGGCTGCGTGCTGGCGCTGGGACAGGGCTTGCGTTACGTCATCGATGCCGGTTTCGGCAGCGGCGACCCCGGGCTGCTCAACGCCGCGCTCGCGGCAGTGATCGCCGTCTCGGCGGTATTGGCGGGCGCGACCTGGGTGCGTTTTTATCTGATGATGAGCGTGGGCGAGCGCGTGATCGCCGATCTGCGACAGGCGGTGTTCGGCCATGTGCTGACATTGTCGCCGGCGTTTTTCGAGTCTTCGCGTACCGGCGAAATCGCCTCCCGGCTCACCAACGATTCCGAGCAGATCCGGCAGGTGATCGGTTTCGGGCTGTCGATGTTTCTGAGAAACGGCCTGATGATGGCGGGCGCGCTGGTGCTGCTGTTTTCCACCAGTGCCAAGCTTGCCGCGCTGATCGTGCTCGGTGTTCCGGCAACGATCGTGCCCATTCTGCTGCTGGGGCGGCGCGTGCGGCGTCTGTCGCGCCTCAATCAGGACCGCGTCGCGGACGTCGCGGCGCATATCGATGAATCGCTGCACGAGATTCGCACGGTGCAGGCCTACGGCCACGAGCGTCACACGCAACGGCGCTTCGACGACGCGGCCGAGGCGGCGTACGCGGCCGGGGTGCATCGCATCCGTGTCAAGGCATGGCTGATTTCGCTGGTGATGCTGATCGGCTTCTGCGCGGTGGGCGTGATTTTGTGGATCGGCGGCCATGACGTGCTCGCCGGACGGCTGACAGCGGGGCAGTTGTCGGCTTTCGTGTTCTACGCCGCCATCGTCGCCAGCGGCGCGGGCACGGTGTCGGAAGTGTGGGGCGAGATCCAGCGCGCGGGTGGCGCGACCGAACGGCTGATGGAGTTGCTCGATACCCCGCCCGCGCTCGCGGCGCTGCCGCCGGCGATCAGGCTGCCGCCGCGCGTCTCGGGGGCGATCCGTTTCGATGCGGTCGGTTTTGCCTATCCCACGCGGCCGGAGACCCTGGCGCTCGGTCCGATGTCGTTCGATATCCGGCCCGGTGAGCGCGTGGCGCTGGTCGGTCCTTCGGGCGCGGGGAAATCGACGATCTTCGCGCTGATACTGCGGTTCTACGATCCGCAGGCGGGACGCGTCCTGATCGACGGTGCCGACATTCGCCATTGCGATCCGCTCGAACTCAGGCGCGCCATCGCACTGGTGCCGCAGGATCCCGTCATTTTCGCGACGAGCGTCGTCGAAAACGTGCGTTTCGGGCGGCCCGATGCGAGCCTCGCTGCGGTGCGCGAAGCATGCGCGGCGGCGCACGCGCTGGAATTCATCGAGCGTCTGCCACAGGGGTTCGACACCGATCTCGGCGAGCGCGGCGTGAAGCTTTCGGGCGGCGAGCGCCAGCGCATTTCGATTGCCCGCGCGCTGCTCGCCGACCGGCCGATATTGCTGCTCGACGAGGCGACGAGCTCGCTCGATGCCGAGAGCGAGCGCCAGGTGGCGCAGGCGCTGGAACGGCTGGCGCGCGGCCGCACCACGCTCGTCATCGCGCACCGGCTGGCGACGGTGCGCAACGCCGACCGTATCATCGTGCTCGAGCGCGGCCGCATTCATGCGAGCGGCACGCATCAGGAACTGCTGCAGAAAAGCAGCCTCTATGCCCATCTGGCACGCCTGCAGTTCATGGCCGAAGACGAAGCGGTCTAAAACATGATCCCATGAGGAGAAAACATATTTCCAGAATGCCCCTGCGGATCTTTTGTCGCACGCCGTAAAAATGGCCGCGTTGCCGAAAGTGAAAGCGCTAACGAAACCATCGCCGTGGCCGGATCGTCCGCCGACGGGCCGATGACGGTGGCGCTGCTTGCGATACCGGGAGCTTTGGCTTATCGTCGCGGTGGCGCCGGAATCCGCACGCGCACGGCGCTGCCGGAGCCGAAGGACATGCTGGCGGGGCCAGCACCGGCGACCGCAGCTCGTGCGCAGTTCCAGGCGCGCATCGCCCGGGACTGTTTCTTCGAATGCAGCCGTTGGAGAATGAACATGTTGGTATTGCGTTATATCAGACTGTCGTTGTTGACATTTTCCCTGTCGGTGTTGTCCGCCGCCGTTTTTGCCCAGGCGCAACCGGCGAAAAACGGATTCGAACCGGAGGTTGGCCAGGAAGGCAAGGACGTGGTGTGGGTGCCGACGCCGCAGGCGCTGGTGGACAAAATGCTCGATCTGGCGAAAGTGACTTCGCGGGACTTCGTCATCGATCTCGGTTCCGGCGACGGCCGCACGGTGATCACCGCAGCGAAACGCGGTGCCCGCGCGCTCGGCATCGAATACAACCCGGACATGGTAGCGCTGTCAAAACGCAATGCCGCGCAGGCGGGAGTCAGCGACAGGGCCAGCTTCATGAAGGCCGATCTTTTCGAGAGCGACTTTTCGCAAGCCACCGTGATCACCATGTTCCTGCTGCCCGACATCAATCTCAAGCTGCGTCCCAAGATTCTCGGTCTCAAGCCCGGCACCCGCATCGTGTCGAACACTTTCACGATGGGAGACTGGAAAGCCGATCAGACGGCCACGGTGGACAAGGACTGCAATTCCTACTGCACGGCACTATTGTGGATCGTGCCGGCAAAAGTGGAAGGAACCTGGAAACTCTCCCGCGGCGAACTCGAACTCAAGCAGGAGTTCCAGATGATCGGCGGCACTCTGAAGTCCGGCAACAGGCTGTCGCCGGTCACCCATGGCAGATTGAATGGCGATCAGATCAGCTTTACGGTGGGCAGCGCCCACTATACCGGGCGCGTGACCGGAAACAGCATGGAAGGTACGGTCAAATCAGGCGCCAATGTCGAGAAATGGAGCGCAAGCCGCGCCGGCAAGTCCTGATAATCATAAAAATGCCGCTCATTGCAGCGGCGAGAAGGAAGCCGGCATCAGAATCTTGTTTTCCTGGCTGAGCAGGCTGTAGCCGGGGATCCCTTCTTTTTTCGCCACCGCGGAAGGCGGCCAGACGCCGGCGGCGACCGCCTCGTTGCGGACCTCCATGCGCGCGTCGAGCGTGGGGTAGGGCCAGATGTGGGTGAAGCGGTTGAGGCTGCCCAATTCCGAATACCACACCGCGCACAGCGGGCTGATGCGGGTGCGTTCCGGCAGCACTTTTTCCCACAGCCTGAGGATTTTGGGCAGCTCTCCCGAGGCGAAAGTGTAGGTGCGCATTTCATAATAAGGACCCATTTTTCCGGGTTTCGGTTCGGGCGAAACCGGGAAAGGGACCATGATGTCGGAGCGCATGTTGACGACGAACTCGCCGATCGGCGGTGGCCAGGCACCCTCCTTGATCGCTGCGGTGCGGATGCGTGCGCGCTCTTCCAGGTCCCGGTATGGCCAGACATGGACGATCTGGTTGAGCGGACCGATTTCGGTATGCCAGAAAGCCGCCAGTTCGGAATAGCGCTTGCGCTTTTCATATGCTTCGCCGAAGCGCTTTTCGACTTCTCCCACGGATTGCGGCTTGAGATCGTAGGTTCTCACTTCGTAGATCATCCTGACCATCCTTTGACGGGGATGCGGGATTGCCGGGCTGCGCTCATTTTTCGGGGCCGGCGTAAACGCCTGCGGTATCGGGGAACATGGCCTTGACGATCTTGAACTTCGAGATGTCGACCGTTGCATCCATGTGCAGGAAGACGGCGGCGTCGCGCAGCAGTTTTTCGACACCGAACTCGAGCATGATGCCATTGCCGCCATGCAGTTCCACCGCGTGCTGGCATACCTTGAACACCTCTTCCGAGGCGAACAGCTTGGCCATGTTGGTGAGCTGCTCGGCGTCCGGTGCGCCCTCATCGACGGCGCGCGCCGCTTCATTCATGAGGGCGCGCACCGCGCACAGCTTGGTTGCCATTTCGGCCAGCCTGATCGCCACCGCCTGGTGCTTGATCAGGATGCGCCCGCCCTGCACGTAATTCTGCACGTAATCGGAAGCGCGCTCGAATGCGGCAACACCGATGCCGAGGTTTTTCGAGGTCTGGATGATTTTTCCCGCCCGGAAATAGATGCCGGCCTTGGACAATGCGGTGTTTTCGACCAGCAGATGATCCTTGGGGACGGCGCAGTCCTCGAATACGATTTCGCCGTTGTTCATGAAACGTCCGCCCAGCGTCTCGTTGCAGCGGGCGACGCTGAGACCGGGAGTGTCGCGCGGCACCAGGAAGCTCGAGGTGCCCTTGGTCATGCCCGCGCCCGGCTTGGTCGTGGCATAGACCACGTAGAGCTTGGCATCGTAGCCGTTGCTGATGAACTGTTTACGGCCATTGATGACCCATTTGTCGCCTTTGAGCTCGGCCCTGGTGTGCATCATGGCCTCGGGCACGTCGTACGGCAGCCAGCGGTCGGAGGCGCCACGCGGTTCCGTCAGACAGTGCGCGAGCAGGAAAGTGGGATCCTCGGCGATGCGCGGGAACCAGCGTTCCTGCAGATGGCGCGGCGCGACGTTGCGCAGCAGCAGCGAAACTTTCCAGATCTGCACCAGCTTGTCCGACAGGCCCGCGTCGCCGCGCGAGATCTCCTCGGAAATCATGGCAAAGGTCTGGACTTCGGTCTTGGGATCGAGCGGAGTGCCACCGAATTCTTCGGGCACGCCGAGCGTGCGGATGCCGATCTTGTGGGCCTGCTCCAGAATTTCCCGCGGCAGACGGTCTTCCGGGGTCATGATCCATTCGCGCTGCCAGTTCTTGCGGATGAAAGGCGTGACGAAGTCGTTCACAAAAGCGCGGCAGGCGTCGCGCATCATGCGCTGTTCGTCGGACAGTCCGCGTTCATTCGTAATCATGTCTGTTGCTCTCTCTGTTTGTGATTGCTCCGCAGCAGACTGCGGCAGGATGGTTATTCGACCTTCAGCCCGACCGCCTTGACGAGCCGGCCGTTCTTGGCAAGCGAGTCCTGCACCACCTTGCGGAACGCTTCCGGCGTGCCGGTGGTCACTTCCGTCGCCTGTGCGGCGAGAGCGCTTTTCACTTCGGGCAGATGCGCGGTCCTGACCACGGCGGCATGCAGTTTTTCGATCAGCGGCCGCGGCGTGCCTTTGGGCACGAAGAAGCCCTGCCATCCGCTGTAGTCGAAACCGGGGATGGTTTCGGCGATCGGCGGCACATCGCTCAGCAACGACGAGGGCTGCGGCAGACTGTGCCCCAGCGCCCGCAGCCGGCCGGCTCTCACATGCGACATCACCGCCGGCGCCGGGGTGAGCGTCCACTGTGATTCTCCGGCGATCACCGAAGCCACCGAGGCACCGCCGCCTTTGTAGGGTACGTGCAGCGATTCGAAGTGCCCTGCCTGCAGCAGATAAGCGCCCGACAGATGACTTTGCGAGCCGGCGCCCGCGGAAGCCATGTTGACCTGGCCCTGCTTGCTTTTGCAGTAGTCGATGAGTTCTTTAACCGACTTCACCGGCAGAGCGGGATTGACCACCAGCACGTTGGGCGTCACCGCGAACTGCCCGACATAATCGTAGTCCCTGAGCGGATCGAAAGACGGTTTCTTCTGCAGCAGCACGGCGATGGTCGAAGCCGCCGTGGTTGCGCTGATCAGCGTATAGCCGTCAGGCGTGGCGGCCTTCGCGATCTCCATGCCGATGATGCCGCCGGCGCCGGCGCGGTTATCCACCACGACTTGCTGGCCGATGACCTCACCGAGCTTGTTGGCGATGATGCGGCTCAGGGTATCCACTGAACTGCCCGGCGCGTTGGGCACGATCAGGCGCAGCGGCCGGTCGGGGTAACCCTTGGCGATATCGGCGGACATGGCGGGAAGAGCGTAAAGGGATACAGCAGAAATTAGCGCGAGCAACGACAAGCGGGAATTTTTCATTTGATCCTCCGGTGTTTTATCGTTTTGTTGGCTGACGCGTACCGCAGAATTGCAATTCTGGCCGCTTTGACGTGCAAACGCAATCAGCAGTCCGACCCGGCTCGACCGGACCGGTTTGTCATCGTCAGCTGCCGGGAGCCGCCGCGAAACGCACCGAAACGTCGCCGACCGGCTCGAGTCTGAAAGCGATTTCTTCGCCGGCCGCGGCCCACAGCGGTGGCACGACCGAGCCGGTGATGATGATCTGACCGGCGCGCAGCCGTTCACCGAACGCGGCGAGCAGGCTGGCGACGTGGCAGACGATGTCGAGATAGTTTCCGGTCAGGGCTTGCGGGTCGGTGGTGTCCGCAATCTCCTCGCCGTTGCGGATGACGCTGGCGCGTAAACCGTCGAGGATGCAGCCGGCGCGTGAAGTGTCACGCGGCCCGAGGATCACATGGCGCTGGTAGATGTTGCGCGCAAGGATCGCCGCGACGTCGTCGGGGGGGTGGTCGAGATCGGCAAGTTCGATCGCCGGACCCAGTGCGCCGATTGCCGCACGGGCCTTGCCGTGGTCGGCGCCTGCGGCGAGATCCTTGCTCATGTAGATCGCGATTTCGGGTTCGGCAACCGCTTTGGCCCATCCTGCGAGCGAAACACTGTTGCCGGAGCGGATCAGGGAACGATCGGTGAGGAAACCGACCAGCGGCGCTTCGATGGCGAGGCGCTCCATCGCGGCTGCCGCACCGAAGCCGACTTTCCAGCCCAGCGCTTTTTCCCCGGCTTTCAGACGTTCGTGCCAGCTCGTGAGCTGTATTGCCATGCCGCGCGCGATGCGCGGATCGTACCACGCGATGCCCATCAGTGCGTGCGCCCGCCTTCTACCGATTCATACCCTGCTGCTTCGAGCGAGCCGGCGCCGCTCCAGCCCCACACCAGCACCACGTCCTCGCTGGAGGTGTTCTTGAAGCCATGCCAGTGACCGCGCGGCGTGAAAACGACGTCGCCCGCGACCGAGGGCTTTTCGCCCTCGTCGGTGTACATCACGCCACATCCCTTGATGACGATCCAGAATTCGTCGCAATTGAAATGGCGGTGCCGGTCGTGCTGGGCGCCGGGCGGCAGCACCGTCCACCCCACCAGCAGCTTGTCCGAATTGGCGGTCTTCTGGTCGATCAGGAACTGGACCTGCATGTTGACCCAGCCGTCTTTTTCCTTCAGTCCGCCGACCTTGGGCACCTCCTTGAGGTTGGTCATGAAGGGTTTCAATACCGTATGGGCATCGGGTTTCATTTCGACATTCCTCCCAGGCGGCGGTAGGCCTCGTGCGCGATGACGAAATCGTGGTGATCCAGCCCCAGGCCGCGGCAGGCGTTCATCATTTCGTTGGCCGCCGCCGCCAGCGGCGCCGGAGCTCCCATTTTACGCGCGAGCTCGAGCACCAGCGTCATGTCCTTCTGCTGCAGATTGACGTCGGCAAGCGGTTCCGCGGGCATTTTGCCTTCGAGTATGAAAGGGCCGCGGTAGCCGAGGACCGGCGAGGCGACGACGCTGTTCAACATGGCCTCGACGGCGGTTTCGCGTGCGACCCCGCCTTTTTCCGCGAGGGCGACGCCTTCACCGAACGCGATGACCTCGACCATCAGCACGAGGTTGATGGCGAGCTTCATCTGTACCGCGAGCCCGCTGCCGCCGATATGGTTCGCCTTGGCGCCGATGTCGAGCAGCAGCGGCTTGACCCGCTCGAAAGCCGCGCGCTCGCCGCCGACCATGATGGAGGCCTTGCCTTGCGCCAGCGTGACCGGGCTGCCCGAAATCGGCGCGTCCAGCATGATCAGGCCGGCTCGGGCGAACTCGGCGGCAAGCGCGCGGCTCGCATCCGGAGAAATCGTGCTCATGTCCAGATAGACGCCGTTTTTGCCGAGGCCGCTGATGATGCCGTTTTCGCCGAGAGCGACCGCGCGCACGGCGGTCGCATCCGTCACGATCGAGAACACGACTTCCGAGGCTGCAGCCGCTTCGCGCGGACTGCCGGCCCAGCGCATGCCTGCTTCCAGCAACGGCACGGCCTTGCCCCGTGTCCGATTCCATCCGGTCACCGTATGCCCGGCGGCGAGCAGTCGCGCAACGATGCCCGCGCCCATCGCGCCCAGCCCGACGAACCCCACTTGCATTTTGACCGCCTCCACCCCCGGTATCGAATTGCCGGCGACTTTATCGGGTTGATAGGCAGAAGTCAAAGCGGTGACATCGTGAAGCGCCGGCATGAAAGGCGATGGAATGCATGGATTCCGGCCGGCGGCTGTTTGCAGCGTTCTTGCCGTGTCGGCCAGCAGCTGTCGGAACCATCTGTGCGCGGCCTGCTGGTGCGTGCGCTCGCGCCAGCAGGCCGCGATGCGGATAGCCGGAACCTCGAGCGGCGGCGAGATCTGCAGCGGGAATTTTTCCGCCAGCCGCCGGCTGGAGGCCGTGGCGCCGAGATCGGAAATGGAATCTGTTCATGTTCATTATGGACTTGCCGTGGCGGAAAGGCTTAAATTACGCGTGGCAGAAATGCAATTGTCGCAATCCGCCTTGGGAGGAGAGAAAAACATGAGCACCAGGTCCGCTGCGGTTTCGCAGCCCCGCGATTACAAGCTGATAGTCGAAAAAGACGTGCAGATTCCGCTGCGCGACGGCACGATTCTTTATGCCGACATTTTTCGCCCCGACGGCGGCGCCGAGCGCTTCCCCGCCATCATGAACATCAGCGTCTATCAGAAAGACAAGGTATGGATACCGCCGGCGGATCTGGAGGAGCCGGCCAATCCCTACATGAACTGGGAAACCGCCAACCCGCTGTGGTGGTGTCCGCGCGGTTATGCCTGTGTGCGCGTGGATTCGCGCGGCACCGGCAAGTCGCCGGGACGGGCCGAGCCGAGTTCGTACCAGGAGTCGCTCGATTTTTACGACGCGATCGAGTGGGTGGCGAAGCTGCCCTGGTGCTCGGGCAACATCGGCACGCTGGGCATTTCCTACCATGCGAGTTCGCAATGGCGGGTGGCCAATCTGCGGCCGCCTTCGCTGAAGGCCATCATGCCGTGGGAAGGCCGTGCCGACCAATACCGCGATCAGGCCTATCACGGCGGCATTTTCTCGCTGGGCTTCGTGTCGAACTGGATCGCCACCCATACCGCGCATCACTTGCTGGGGCGGCCGCGCAGCTACAATCCCGACGCTTTCCAGTCCGACATGCTCTACCAGCTGATGCAGCACGACCTCGACTCCGAGTGGTGGCGGCTGTGCAGCGCGCGCTGGGACCAGATCGAGGTGCCGCTCTACAGCGTGGGCAACTGGGGCGGCTGGGCATTGCATCTGCGCGGCAACACCGAAGGATTCGTCAACGCCGCTTCCCGCCACAAGAAACTGAGGATACACACCGGCACCCACTTTCACCCGTTTCACTCGGAAGAAGGCCGTCTCGATCAGTTGCGCTGGTTCGACTACTGGCTGAAAGGCATAGATACCGGCATCATGGACGAGCCGCCGGTGAAGCTCGAGATCCGCGCCGGGGGCGGCACGAAACCCTATCCGTTCCGCTTCGAGAACGAATGGCCGCTCGCCCGCACCCGCTGGACGAAGATGTATCTCAAAATCGACCGTGCACAGAGTCACGACCCGATGGCGGCGGAGGGCGAATTGACGCCGGTCGCGCCAGTGAAAGAAGCGAAGGTGAGCTACCCGGCGAGCGGCATCACCGCTGCGGGAGTGGCGTCCGGCTCTTCGCTGGCGACGACGCACGGCGGCACGGGCCGGCTCGGCGTCTCCTTCGAAACGGCGCCGATGAGAGAGGATACCGAGATCACCGGCCCGCTGATGTTGAACGTGTGGGTATCGAGCACGTCGGAAGACATGGACATCATGCTGACGCTGCGCAACATCGGACCTGACGGCAAGGACGTATGGGAAGTCGGGCAGCACGGTCAGCCGATTCCGCTCACCAAGGGCTGGCTGCGCGCTTCCCATCGCAAGCTCGATCCCGCGCGCTCGCTGCCGTATCGTCCCTATCATGCCCACAACGAACGCCTGTGGCTCAAGCCCGGTGAGCCAGTCGAATGCCAGGTCGAGATCTGGCCCACCTGCATTGTGCTGAAGAAAGGCCACAGGCTGCGGCTCGACATCCAGCCGCGCGACGGCGTGGGCAGTGCACCTTATACGCATTATCACGCCGATTACAACGCCGGCGCCGAGAACACCATTTACGCCGGAGGAGAGAAAGCCTCGTATCTGCTGCTGCCCGTCATTCCGCCGCAGGCGTCATGACTTGATTGCGCCGGGAGCGGGTTGCCGATCCGTCCGTGGTCGTTGCGGAAAGGACTGCCGCTGGCTATGATGCGTTCATTGCTGCACAGCGACGAACGCGGGCCGGAATGAGCACGGAACCATCACCTTCGAATGCGCCACGGATATTGTGAGCACGGAACCATCACCTTCGAATGCGCCACGGATATTGCTGGCTGAAGACAATCCCGTCAACCAGACGGTTTGCCGTGCCATGCTGGAACGGCTGGGCGCGTGCGTGCAGGTGGTCGGCGACGGCGAAGAGGCGGTGCGGGCATTCGAGGCCGGGGGCATGGACCTGATCCTGATGGACTGTCAGATGCCACGCATGGACGGCTATCAGGCGACGGGCGTCATACGCGAACGCGAGAAGGCGGCGGGCGCGGGCCGGCGGGTGGCGATTGTCGCGCTTACCGCGCACGCGATGCAGGGCGACCGCGAAAAGTGTCTGGCTGCAGGAATGGACGATTATCTGAGCAAGCCTTTCAAGCAGGCCGAGCTGGCCGCCGTGGTGGCACGCTGGACCGGCGGAAGAAGTGCTGCTGCCGGCCCGCATCTCGACGCCGGCGTGCTGGCGGGGTTGCGCGAGCTGGGCGGCGGTGCCGAAGGCGAGGCACTGGTGGCGAGTCTCGCCGGCCTGTTCCTCGAAGATGCACCCAAACAATTACGCGCCGCGCGCGCCGCTGCCGCGGCGGGTGATGCGGCAGGGCTGCGAGCCGCCGTGCATACGCTCAAGTCCAGCGCCGCCAACATGGGGGCGTTGCGTCTGTCGGAACTCGCCGCGGCGCTGGAACGCGATGCCCGCGACGCCATGCCGCCCCAACCGCTGACGAGGCTGGCTGAAATGGAGGCTGAATTCGAAGCGGTGCGGCCCGAGCTGGAACGTCTGCGCGCGCGCTGAGGCGCGCATGGCGTCAGGGCAGCTGTATTTTCCCGCCGCCGGCGGGTCCCGCGCCGCCGATTCCCCCCACGCCGCCCTGCGGGATGACGATCGAGGAGGCGGCCTGTCGCCGCAATTCCTGGAGTTCCTTGACCGTGCGCTCGATGGCCTGCCTGGCCAAGGCGGCGAATTTCTGCGCCGCTTCTTCCAGCGACTGGGCGTCGATTTCGAAATTGATGGGCAGCGGCCCGGCATTGGTGAGTATCTGGGTCTCGCCCGAATAAAGGAAGCTGCGGGCCGTGTCCGGCGAGCCGTCGCTCTTGACCGGCACCAGGACGCGGATGGTGCCGACTTTGCGGTCGGTGTAGATTTCTTCACGGTAGAGCGCGGTGGCGTCCATTTGGGCTTCGGTCAGCCTTTCACCCGGGTTATGAGCCATGATTGCCTCGTGCGGATTTGCGATAAAACCGAAGCGTATCAGAAAATGCGCTGGAAATTGAGAGCGGGCAGCGGTTTTTGCTCGACAGCGCGCGCCGCTGCCACTAATCTTGCGCGATGGGAGGTGCCATGACGGATGTCGACACCGAAGTTGTGACCGCAGCGCCCCGTGACAGCCTGGTGACGCTGACGCACGTCATTTATGCCCTGCACGCGTTCAGCGCGATCACCGGTCTCACCAGCGCCGCTTTCGTCGTCACGGCTTTTTTGAGCGGCTGGCCTTCCATCATTGCGGTGATTCTCAATTATGCCAAGCGCAACGAAGTGCGCGGCACTTATCTTGATTCCCATTTCGGCTGGCAGATCCGCACGTTCTGGTATGCGGTATTGTGGTTCCTGATCGGCGTGCTGCTGATCGCCACCGTCATCGGCGGGGTCATCGGGGTGCCGCTACTGGTCGTGGCGGGGTTGTGGGTGCTCTACCGCATCGGGCGCGGCTGGCTCGCTCTCTTCGACCACAAGCCGCTGCCATCTGTACGGGAAAGGAACACGGCGTCATGAGACGATTCGATCCGCGGGAATACGCGCGTAACGTGCTGGGCACACCGTTGCAGACGTGCGGCGAGTCGCCGCTGACCGGCTTTTACCGCGATGGCTGCTGCAACACCGGCCCCGACGATCCCGGCGTGCACAGCGTGTGCGTGCGGGTCACCCGCGAGTTCCTGGAATTCAGCCGCGCGCGCGGTAACGATCTTTCGACGCCGCTGCCCGAATTCGGTTTTCCCGGCCTCAAGCCCGGCGACCGCTGGTGTTTGTGCGCCGCGCGCTGGAAAGAAGCGCTGGATGCGGGCATGGCGCCGCGGGTGGTGCTGACGGCGACCCATGAAGCGACGCTTGAATTCGTCTCGCTCGACGATCTCAAGAGATACGCGATCGATTTGTCTTAGGGCGACGATGAAATCGGCTGCCAGGGCCGCCGCGGGGGTGCGCATCGACAAGTGGCTGTGGGCTGCGCGGTTTTACAAAACGCGCGCGGCGGCGCAACAGGCGGTGGAAGGCGGCAAGGTCAAACTCAACGGCGGGCGCACCAAACCTTCGAAGGAACTGAAAGCGGGCGATGCGCTCGCGATCCACATCGGCGGTTACGAGTGGCTCGTCACGGTGGCAGAACTCGCGGACAGGCGCGGGCCGGCGGCGATGGCGCGCACGCTCTACGAGGAAGATGCCGCGAGCCGGGCGCACCGCGCGCAACAGGTCGCGCTGCGGCGCATTGCTGCCGCTCCGGGCGAGGAGCGCCAAGGCCGCCCCACCAAGCGCGAGCGCCGGCAGCTCGAACGCTGGCGCGAGCGTTAAACGGCCAATGGCATGACGAAGGAAGCGCGCCGGCGTCACGGATGCGCTGCTCAGGCGCGCTGCGCGCCGGGGATGCCGTTTTTCACCGTGAAAACCGCGAGATCGCGGATGTCCGAGCGGGGATTGCTGACGCTGGCGACGGCGCGCAGCCGCGCAATGCAGCGTTGTGGCGCGAGATCCATCACGGTGTAGCCGCGGTGTGCGGCGTCGGCGAAATGGATGTGCGGATTTTCCGCGAGCAGGGTCTCGACCCGCTGCCGCGAAGGCCCTTGTGAGGTGATCGAAGTGCCGACGAATTCGCTGGCTACGACCGGGGCGCGCGCATCGTCGAAATCGGTTTTGAGATCGGCAACTGCCGCCATGTGCACATCGCCGCCGATGACGAGCGGGTTGGCGATGCGCCTCGCGGCGATGAACTGCAGCAGCCGTTGGCGCGCTTTCGGGTAGCCGTCCCAGCCGTCGCTCCAGAACTGCCGTTCTGCGCCCGGCTGGCGGTCGGCTTGCGCCATCAGGGTCTGCTGCGCGATCACGTTCCAGTGCGCGCGCGAAGCCGCGAGTCCGTCGTGCAGCCACTTTTCCTGGGCAGCGCCGAGCATGGTGAGACGTTCGTCGAGCCGCTCGCGGCAGCCGTCATCGTCGATGGTGTTGCCGCCGCCGCGTCCCGGCCGCGGGCAGACCTGATGCGAGCGGTACTGGCGGGTGTCGAGCACACTGAATTCGGCGAGCCGGCCGAATGCCGCGCGCGTGTAGAGCCGCAGGTCGGGCCCGCGCGGCCGCATCGCAGCGGGCAGCGGCATGTGCTCGTAATACGCGTGGTACGCGGCCGCGCGCCGCTTGAGAAACAGCTCGCGCGGATCGAGATGTTGCGAGCGGTCGTTGGCATAGTCGTTTTGCACTTCGTGGTCGTCCCATGTCGCGAGCCAGGGGAATGCCGCATGCGCCGCCTGCAGATCGGCATCGCTTTTGTAGAGCGCATGGCGGTTGCGGTATTCGTCGAGCGTTACCGGCTCGCCGGCGCCGTGCGAGCGCACGTGATTGCGGCCCCACGACGACTCGTAAATGTAGTCGCCGAGATGAATGACCAGATCGAGATCTTCGGCGGCCATGTGGCGGTAGGCGACGTAGTAACCCTGCTCGTACTGCTGGCACGAGGCGAAAGCGAAACGCAGACGGTCGGCGACGGCATCCGCCGCGGGGGCGGTGCGGGTGCGGCCGACGGGGCTCGTCGCGGCGCCGGCGTGGAAGCGGTACCAGTACCAGCGTCCGGGCTCCAGACCCTTCACTTCGGCGTGCACCGAATGCGCAAGCTCCGCGGTGGCGATTTCCCTGCCGTGCCGCACGATCCTGCGGAACGCTTCGTCGGCGGCGATTTCCCAGTCGACCTCGACCGCGGCGCGGGGCATGCCACCGCCGGCGAGCGGTTCGGGCGCAAGCCGCGTCCACAGCACCACGCCGTCGGGCCCGGGATAGCCCGAAGCCACGCCGAGCGTGAACGGATAGGCGGAAAAGCGGGGACGCGCCAGCAGCTGCCGGAAAGGCACGGCGAGCGTGACGGCAAAACTGCCGGCGCAGGTGAGGAAAACGCGGCGGGAAAAGCGCATGACACACTATAACGCGAATGCGTGACAGCGCGCTGACAAGGAATCGACGACGGCGCGACCTAGTTCCCGGCGAACGCCTGCTGGATTTCTCCCGCGACCTCGGCGAAATCCTGCGCGGACAAATCCAGATGTTCGAGCGCGAGCGCGCCGCCCCGCTGCCATTCGGGAGCAAGGGGTTCCTCGCGATAGGTACGCAGCACGTGCTCCGCGGCCATCCCCAGCGCAATCAGCCGCACGCTTGCCGCAGGCAGTGCGGGATGTTTCCCGCTCAGCGCCGCGTGGTCGTGATGCCACAGGATGGCAAGTGCCACTTGCTCGGACAGATACCAGCTTTTGCCGAGGTAGTGGCCGATCTCGGCGTGGTCGATGCCGCAGTGTTCCTCATCGATTTCGATGATGCTGCGCGCGCTGTCGCCATCCAGCGCTGCCAGTGCGCGCGCATAGCCGGGAAACTTGAGCATCAGCGGCGGGATGCCGCAGTCGCGGAACAGCCCGTAGGTATGGGCTTCGTCGCGGTCTATGCTCCTGACCCGGCGCGTGAGCTGGGCGCAGACCGAGGCGATACGGGACGACAGATCCCAGAAACGCTCCATGAATCTGCTGTCGGCGACCGGGAACGCCTGCCGCAGCAGCAGGCCGGTGATGAGGTGAGTGACGGTGCGCAGACCCAGCAGCGCCAGCGCCTGCTGCACGGTGGTTGCCTTGGTATGCAGGCCGTAGAACGGGGAATTGACGGTTTTCAGCATCGCTGCCGCCAGCCCGACGTCACCGCTGATCAGCGCGGCGATGCGTCCGAAATCGGGATCGTCGCAACGCATTTCCCTCACCAGCGCAGTCAGTATGGCTGGGCAGGGGGGGATGCCGATGCTTTTGACGAGCTGCTCGGCTTCCTGACCTATCACTGCAAGATCTTGTTCCATCAGGTCTTATCCTGTTGCAGAGGTGCCGGCACGCGTGCGCCCGCCGAAAACGGAGACCGCCGACAACCTTGTTTTCGGCAGCCTGGCGCGGAACTTTAGGCAGTAGCGGGACGGGCGGCGGGTTAAACTTGTAGCCGCTACGAGCAGAACGGGGTTTCATGAAAACGCTCAACATCATCGGCGCTGGCCGCGTCGGGCGCACGCTCGCTGCGCTGTGGCGGGAAAAGCACGTTTTTACTGTTCAAGACGTACTGAGCGGCACACCGCACGGCACGCGCTCGGCGGTTGTTTTCATCGGCGCTGGCCGCGCCGCGAGCTGGCTCGAGGACATGCGGCCGGCCGAGGTATGGATGCTGACGCCGCCGGACGACAAAATCGCCCACCTTTGCGAGCGGCTGGCGCGCAGCGGCCTGCTGCGGCCCGGCGACATCGTGTTCCACTGTAGCGGCGCGCTCGCTTCGGACGAACTCGGGACCGCGGCCGCGGCGGGAGCGCAGGTGGCGAGCGTGCATCCGCTGAAAAGCTTCGCCGAGCCACGCACCGCGGTATGCACTTTCACCGGCACCCGGTGCGTGGCCGAAGGCGCGCGCGCCGCACTCGATGTGCTGCAGGAAGCGTTCGAACGCATCGGCGCCCGGGTTTCCGAAATCGGTCCGCAGTCGAAGACGCTCTACCACGCGGCGAGCGTGATGGTGTGCAATTATCTCACTGCGCTGCTCGAAGCCGGCGTGCGCACCTACGGCGAAGCGGGGCTCGCGCGCGAAACGGCGCTTGCCATAATGGAGCCGCTGGTGCGCGAGACGGTGGACAACGTGTTCAGGCTCGGCCCGGCGCGCGCGCTGACCGGCCCCATCGCGCGCGGCGACGAGGCGGTAGTGGCGCGGCACATGGCCGCGTTGACGGCGTGGGATGCGCGCATGGCCGGGATCTATAAAGCGCTGGGTGCGGTGGCGCTCGCCCTGGCGCGCGAGCAGGGCGAAGTCGGCGCGCAAGCGCTCATGCGGATCGAAAGCTTGCTAGCCGGGTCCGAGGTATCAAAGTAACGCATTGTTTTTATTGATATTTTATGGCGCTCAAAACTCTCTCCGGCAAGCACGCCGAGCCGCGCAAAGGGCGCGGCGCGGGAATCAATCCCGAAGGCCGCTTCGAGAACGTCGTGCGTGAGGCGTTCGACGACGGCTGGAGCGTGTCAGTCGGCGACGAGCTGCCGCCGCTCAAGACGCATGTCACCGCCGAGCACGCGAAAAGCATCATCTCGCGCAACGACTCGCCCGACATTCCCTTCACGCAGTCGATCAATCCTTATCAGGGATGCGAGCACGGCTGTATCTACTGCTATGCGCGGCCCAGCCATGCCTATCGCAATCTGTCGCCGGGAATCGATTTCGAGACGCGGTTGTTCGCCAAGGTCAACGCCGTGCAGTTGCTGCGCCGGGAACTTTCGAGACCGGGTTATCGCTGCGAGGTGATTGCGTTCGGCGCCAATACCGACCCCTATCAGCCGGTCGAGCGCCAGTGGAAAATCACGCGCGGCCTCCTGGAAGTCTGCGCCGAGTTCAACCAGCCGGTGGGCATCGTCACCAAGAACGCCATGATAGAGCGCGACATCGACATCCTGGCGACGATGGCGCAACGGCATCTCGTCAGCGTTTTCATTTCGTGCAACAGTCTCGACCGCGATCTCGCGCGCACGCTGGAGCCGCGCTGTCCGGCGCCGCAGCGCAGGCTGGAAGCGATGCGACGGCTCGCCGACGCCGGCATCCCGGTCGGCGTGCTGGTGGCACCGGTGATCCCGTTTCTCACCGATCACCAGATCGAGGCGGTGCTCGAAGCGGCGTGGGCACACGGCTCGCGCGCTGCGGGTTACACGCTGCTGCGCCTGCCGTGGGAAGTGAAGGACTTGTTCAAGGACTGGCTGACGCGGCACTATCCGCTGAAAGCGCGGCACGTGATGAGCCGCGTGCACGAAATGCGTGGCGGGCGCGACAACGACCCCGCTTTCGGCAGTCGCATGCGCGGCACCGGCGAGCTGGCTGCGCTGGTGGCGCGGCGTTTCGCCATCGCATGCAGGCGCCTCGGCTTCGACGACGGTCAGCGCAATCACGCGCTCGACACCAGCCGGTTCAGGGTGGCCGACAGCGGCCGGCAACTGCCGTTATTCCCGGAGGACGGCCAGTGAGGAGGAAACGATGACATCCGAAGTGGCGCTCTACGTCGGCGAGGCTCTCGGCAAATACGGTTTTCCGGGTGGCCATCCGTTCGGGCCGGACCGCCAGGACGCATTCTGGCAAGAGGCGGTGCGGCGGAAGCTCGACCGGCAGGTGGAAATCTGCGGCCCGCGTGAAGCGGCGCGCGAAAAAATCGAGCGTTTCCATACCCGTGGGCATGTCGAGCGCGTCGTCGAGCTATCCCGCCTGGGCCGCGGTTACATCGATTACGGCGACACGCCGGCCTATCCCGGCGTCTACGAAGCCTCGGCCAACGTGGTCGGTGCGGCGCTCGAAGGGCTCGAGCGCGTCATGAGCGGTGAATGCCGCCGCAGCTTCCAGCCGATCGGCGGGCTGCATCACGCGCGGCGCGACACCGCGGCGGGTTTCTGCGTGTTCAACGACTGCGGCGTGGTGATCGAGACGTTGCGTGAAAAATACGGCGTGAGGCGCATCGCCTACGTCGACATCGACGTCCATCATGGCGACGGCCTGTTTTATCCCTACGAGGACGATGCCGATCTCATCTACGCCGATATTCACGAAGACGGCGACTATCTTTACCCTGGAACCGGCCGCGCTTCCGAGCGCGGCAAGGCTGCGGCCGAAGGCGCCAAGCTTAACATCCCGCTGCCGCCGGGAGCGGGCGATCAGGAGTTTTTCCGCGCGTGGGAGCAGGTGGTCGATCATCTGCGGCGTCTGCGACCGCAATTCATCGTCATGCAGTGCGGCGCCGACAGCCTCGCCGGCGATCCGCTGGCGCATCTGCAGTACACGCCTGCGGCCCACGCTCATGCGGCGCGAAGCCTGTGCGAACTGGCGAACGAAATGTGCGCAGGGCGCATCATGGGCTTCGGCGGCGGTGGTTACCATCGCGGCAATCTGGCGCGGGCGTGGTGCGCGGTGCTTGACGAATTCATTCGCGGTTCGGAGCGCTGACGGACGAGCGGGTGTGCCCGGATTGTGCCGCAGCGGGAACGCCTGACATAATTGCGCCATGGATATTGCCCGCCGTCACCTGTGCGCGTTGCTCGGTGGCCTGACGCTGGCCGCGGCGGGGATGCCGGCCATCGCGGCCGGGGACGACGCCTTCGAGTCCCGACGCCGCAGACTGCTGGAAGCGATCGCGCGGCTTGCGCGTGAAACGCGCCACGAAACCGGCCGCGCCGAGTTCGGCGAGCGCACGCTGGCGGCGCTGCGCAAGGTGCCGCGCCACCGTTTCGTGCTGCCGGGCGACGAACGCCACGCCTACGACGACCGGCCGCTGCCGATCGGATACGGCCAGACCATTTCGCAGCCTTTCATCGTGGCGCTGATGACCGATTTCCTGGAAGTGCAACCCACCGACAAAGTGCTCGAGATCGGCACCGGCTGCGGCTATCAGGCGGCGGTACTGGCCGAACTCGCGCGCGAAGTCTACACCATCGAGATCGTCGGCCCGCTGGGCCGCGAAGCTGCGCAGCGTCTGAAGGATCTCGGCTATCGCAACGTGACGGTGAAAATCGGCGACGGCTATCGCGGCTGGGCCGAACACGCGCCTTTCGATGCCATCATGGTCACCGCCGCGGCGCCGGAAGTGCCGCGACCGCTGATCGACCAGTTGCGGCCGGGCGGCAGGCTGGTGATCCCGCTCGGTAGCCCGTCGGGCAGCCAGACGCTTTACCTCGTGGAAAAACGGCGCGATGGCAAAACGGTCCGCCGTCCGCTGCTGGCGGTGCGTTTCGTGCCACTCACGCGTCAGCCGTGAACGCTCACGGGGAAGCTAGCCGGCGACGGCGATGCGGTTGCGGCCGGTCCTTTTTGCTTCGTACAGCGCGCGGTCGGCGGCATCGAGCAGCAGCGCGGGATTGCCGAATTCCGGGAACGACGCGATGCCGCAACTGAACGACAGCGTGAATTCTTTGTCGGACCAGCAATGACGCACCGCGCCGTAGCTCGCGCGTATTTTTTCCATGGTTTCCTGCGCCTGCCCGGCGCGGGCGCCGGGCAGGATGACGATGAATTCTTCACCGCCATACCTGCCGATGATGTCGGTCGTCCGCAACCGCTGCTGCAGCAGCCGCGCCAGATTCTGGATGGCGCGATCTCCCGCTGAATGGCCGTAAGTGTCGTTCACCTTTTTGAAATGGTCGATGTCGATCATCGCCACCGCAAGCGCGGTCCGGAAGCGCTCCGCGCGTGCCGTTTCGGCGGCGAGCTGTTCCTTGACGGCGCGATGATTGTAAAGGCCGGTGAGGCTGTCGCGCACCATGAGGGAGCGCAGGAGGCGTCCGCGTTCGGCGCGCGCCCGTACCACGGCGGCGAGATGATCGGGTTTGATCGGCTTGACCAGGAAATCGTCTGCGCCCTGTTTCAAGGCCGACATCTGGCGGCTGCGGCTGGTTTCCCCTGAAAGGAACACGATCGGCGTGCCGAGATAGGCTTCTTTCTGCCGTATGACCGCAGCGAGCTCGATGCCGTTGCATTGCGACATGTGCAGGTCCATCAGGATCAGATCGGGCGTGAAATTGGCAACGACCGCCAGCACATCCGCCGGGTCGGTGACGATCGCCGTGTCGAATCCGGCCTGTTGCAGATTCGTGGCATGGCAGGCGGCGTCAATCGGAGAATCATCGACGATCAGGATCCGGCAGGGTTCTTCGGGCTGGCTCCTGGTCAGCTTGTCGAGACAGTCGACGAGTGCCCCGGTGTCCACCGGTTTCGTGAAATAGTCGCTGCAACCGGCACGCACGGCGCCCAGACGGGCGGCGAAGTCGTCACGCACCGAAATGAAGACCAGCGGCGGCAAATCTGCGACGGTTCGGCGCAGCTCCTGCACGGCGGTAGTGCCGAGCATGTCGCCTTTGAACACGATGTCGACCAGAATCGCCGCGGGCCGCGCCTCGCCCAGCGCGGTTTGCAGCGCGCCGGGCGTCGGGAAAATCTGCACTTCGTAACCGAAATTGGCAAGCTGCAGCGAGAGGTCGAGAGCGAAATCCTCGTCGTCGTCGACCAGATAGACGAGTCTCCGCGTGGCCGCTTCCGGTCTGGAAGCTTGATGCACGGCGAAGGGCTGTGGCTGTTCGGTCGCGGCGGTTTGCCGCAACTCGTGCAGCAGTTGCGTCATCTCGCCCAGCTGGCCGGTTGCGGGGGTGGCCGGAATTTCGAGCAGCGACTCGAGTCGGGCCTCCGCTTTCCTCGCGGCTTCGCCCACTGCGGAAAAGCCGAACGTTCCCGCCGATCCCGCCAAGCTGTGGAGCAGCCGTCGCAATTCGCGTGCCGCCGCCGGATCCCATTCGCCGTGCGCGAAACCGCGCGCCGCGTCATCCACGGCCGTGATCCTCGCCGGCAGCTGCTTGCGGAACTTCTCGCGCAGTTCCTGCAACTGCTGCAGCGTCGAGGCAGTGACAGCGCTCATGCCGGGCATCCCAGAATCTGCCGCACGGTCGCGGCGAGCGTCATGGGATCGAACGGCTTGGGAATGACGTCGAGCGCGCCGAGCGCTTTGTACTGGGCGACTTCGGAATGCTGCACCTTGGCGGTCATGAATATCACGGGCGTTGTCGCGCAGTGCGGCATCCGGCGCAGCTCCTTGAGCACGGTGGGGCCGTCCATGCCGGGCATCATGACGTCGAGCAGTATGCAATCGGGGCTGAATTCCGCGACGGCTTCCAGTGCTTCGGGGCCGGAACTGCAGAGGCGGACATTGAAACCGCCGACGGTCTCGAGCGCGATCCTGGCGATGGTACGGATGTCCGGTTCGTCTTCAACGTAGAGGATTTTTTCTGGCACGGCTGTGCTCATCGGCGTGGCTTTTGATGATGGCGGTTGTCAGGCAGTGGCGGCGAACAGGGACTCGTTTTCCGCCGCTGCCGGCGGGAGGATGTGAAGAATCGTCTGCAGCAGTCTGTCATTGGTGGTCTGCGACTTGACCAGCGATGCGGCTATCATGTCCGGCAGATTGCACGGTGTTTCGTTGGCGGAGAATACCAGAACCGGCGTCGGCTTGCTCAGCGTGTGCACCAGCGGCAGCAGCTCCGATCCCGAACCGTCCGGCAGCTCCATGTCGAGAATGACGAGGTCGTAATGATCGCGCTGCAGCGCGTTCCTGGCGGCGGCGAGGGTCGGCGCGCACTCCATTTCATAATGCGGTGACACCAGCGTGGCGACGATTTGCGAAATATCGGGATCGTCCTCGACGTGCAGGATGCGCGGGCGCAACGTGCCACGTTTGAGCGTCCGTCCGAAGGCGGCGAGCAGCCGCTGCTGATCGATGGGCTTGTCGAGCCAGTCGATGATGACGATACCGCTTCCCTGCAATGTCTGGCGGCCGCGCTCGGCGTGGGCTGAAACCACCACGATCGGCAGGTCCCGGGTGGTCGCGGTTGCGCGCAGCTCGCGGATGAGACCGATTCCGTCCTGGCCCGGCAGGGCGATGTCGAGTGTGAGCGCGGCGTAGGCGTTTTGCGCCAGCATGCGCTTTGCCCGTTCGGCGTCGTGGCTGATGTCGGCCACGTAGCCGGCTCCTTCCAGCATGAGTTGCAGCAGCCTTGCGATGTCGTGATCGTCTTCGCAGATCAGCACGCGCGGCCTATCGGTGTGCTGGTGCGGCGCCGCGGCAACGGGCGCGGCGACGGACGGCGATACCTCGGGAAGGTCGACGATGAAGGTGGTGCCGGCGCCGGGCCGGGACCTGAAACCGATGCGGCCGCCGCTGTGCTCGACGATGGCCTTGGTGATGCTGAGTCCGAGACCGCTGCCGTCTTTCTGGCGCGTGTCCGAGGAATCGGCCTGACAGAATTTCTGGAATATTTTTGATTCGAATTCGGGGGGAATGCCGGCGCCCGAGTCGGTGACGGAAATCCGGATGCAGCCGTCCGTCCGTTCGACCGCGATCGCGACTTTGGTCCCGCGGGGGGAAAACTTCGCGGCATTGGACAGGAGATTGGTGAACACTTGGGCCAGACGGTCGCTGTCGACCTTGACGCGCGCTAGCGGCAATGCGCGTTCGATGACGAAATCGACGCCGAACTGACGGGCATAATCGCGATTGGCCTCGATTGCCTGACTGACCAGCGGCATCAGTTCGTGCTCGCGAAGATCGAACCGCATTTTCCCGGATTCGATTTTGTCGATGTCGAGAATGTCGTTGATCAGCCGCACCAGGCGCGCGGCATTCTTGCGCGCGATTTCGATCAGGGATGAAGCCTGGTCGGGCAGGCTGCCGCCGATGCCGCTGGTGAGCAGGCCGAGCGAACCCATGATCGAGGTGAGCGGGGTCCGCAATTCGTGGCTTACGGTCGAAATGAACTCGTTTTTGAGCCGTTCCATGGCCTTGCGCTCGGTCATGTCATAGCCGATCGCCAGAAAGCCGGTGAGGTTGTCCTGCCCGTCATGGAGCGCGGTCACCGACAGCAGCAGCGGGAAACGCAAGCCGTCCTTGCGCACGCAGGTCCATTCGGTTTCGTCGGGCGTTCCGCTGCGGGTCTTGGCAACGAAAACCTCGAAGCCGGGTTCGATGACGCGGCCGAGTTCTGCCGTCAGCGCCTTTGCGCGCTGCGCGATTTCCTGCGGATCGTGGATGACGGCCAGCGTGGCTTTGCCCACGACTTCGACGGCGGTGTAACCGAGCATGCGCTCGGCAGCCCGGTTGAAAGTGCGGATGATGCCCCGTTCATCGGTCGAAACGATGGAGTAGTTGGCGCTGTCGAGGATGGCGCGCTGCACCAGCGTGGTCTGGCGCAACTCGCGGGTCATGTCTTGCGCGATGGCGTGGGCGTGGTCGCG
>JBKBXX010000032.1:0-27590 GCA_046313915.1 Burkholderiales bacterium
CGCCAAACGACAGCCAGAAGCCGGGCGCGAGCACCGCCCAGGGGTCGAACAGCACCACGGCGAGCAAAGCGAGCACGAGCACCACCGACGCCGAACCCATGCGCCCGCTCCACAGCGCCGCTGCCATCACCGCCAGCATGTAGAGCGTGCGCTGCGCCGGCACCGCGAAACCGGCAAGCAGCGTATAGGCCAGCGCCGCCGCCAGCCCGCACAACACCGCCGCCTTGCGCGCCGGCAGCCACAAGGTGAGCCGCGCGCTGCGCCGCCACAGCCAGTAGGCAAGCGCCAGCACGAGCCCCGAAACCATGGTCACGTGCAATCCGGAAATGCTCATCAGGTGATTGACGCCGGTGCGCGTGAACACCTGCCACTGCTCGGGTGCGATCGCCCGCTGGTCACCGATGGCGAGCGCCGCGATCACCCCGCCGTACGGCCGGTCGCGCAGCACCTGCCGGATTTTTTCACGCAATGCATCGCGTGTGCGTTCGATGCGGTAGCGCGGCGCTTCCACCATCGCCTCCAGCCTGCGGCTGCCGCTTTTCGGCCGCACATAGCCGGTGGCACGGATATCGCGTTCGAGCAGCCACGCCTCGTAATCGAAACCGTGCGGATTGGCCGTGCCGTAAGGACGCCTGAGCCTCACCGTCAGCTGCCAGCGCTCGCCGGGGTGCAGATCGGGAAGCGTGGCAGGCCGCTCATCGCGCGCCGTGCTCCCCCACCACGACAGCGCGACATGGCGCGGCACCGACACCCCTTCGGTCAGCACGCGCTCGACGTCGAACTCGAAACGCACGCTGCGCTCGTAAAGTTGTGGCAGACTCGCAACCACGCCCACGATCTGCACATCGCGTCCTTCCCATTCCACGGGCAGCGCATCGGCAAGCCGCAGTTGCGCCAGCGCCGCCGCCCAGAAGAAACCGAGGCCCAGGCACGCGCCCTTGAGCACCGTCTCGCGCACCGCGCGCGCCGCCGTCCCCGGAATCCGCGAGAGCAGCGGCACGGCAAAAACCGCACCCAGCAACCAGGCGCGGTCGAAATCGGGCAAAACGGCCTGTTGCTGCAACAGCCATGCCCCGAGCACAAAAAAAAGGATGTTGGTCCGCACCGCCTCAGCCCTTTGTTGCCAGCTTAACGCGCCACAGGCATGATCGGGATACGATTCGGTAGAATAGGGCCGCAGTTACCGGCGCGCTCGCCATGCCCCGCAAATATTTCCGCAAATTCCTGCCCAGCCACGAAAGCATCAGGCAAAACCGTTACCTTGCTTGGTTCGGCCCGTGGCTGCAGCACCACAACCTGTGGCATCTGCACCGCCGCTCGGTGGCGGGCGGCGTCGCGATCGGCCTCTTCGCCGGACTGATCCCGGGCAGCAATCCGGTGCAATTCACCGCCGCCGCGATTCTGGCGGCGATCTGCCGTGTCAACCTGCCGATCGCCATTCTGGTCACGCTGTATTCCAATCCCTTCACCATCGTGCCGCTCTACTACATCGCGTTCAAGCTCGGCCAGTTCGTGCTGATGCAAGGCAATGGCCCCCTGCCCGCGCTCGCGCTGAGCCTCGAAGGCAAGGGTTTCCGCGAATGGATTCCCGCCGCGCTCGACTGGCTGGCGAACGTCGGCAAGCCGCTGCTGGTCGGCTTGCCTGCACTCGCCGTGCTGCTCGCGATCGCCGGCTATTTCGCCGTCGATTGGGCGTGGCGGCTGCACGTGCGTTGCGCATGGCACCAGCGCCAGCGCCGGCGCGCCCGGAAATCCCTGACGCCATGACCACGCCGCATTACTGGCCGGACGCCACGCGCGCGCTTGCCGCGCGCGATGCCGTGCTCAAGAAACTGATCGCAAAATTCGAAGGTCTCGCGCTCGGCAGCCGCGGCGATGCCTTCCAGACACTCGCGCGCGCCATCGTCGGCCAGCAGATTTCGGTCAAGGCCGCCCAAAGCGTATGGAACCGTCTCGCAGCGGAGCTGCAGACCATCACGCCCGCCACCGTCTGCACCGCAGACATCCAGCACCTGCGTGCGTGCGGCCTCTCGAGCCAGAAGGCCGGTTATCTGCTGGATCTCGCCGCGCGTTTCGCTTCGGGCGCACTCGATGCCGGGAAATGGCAACAACTCGACGACGAAGCGCTGATTGCCGAGCTGATCCAGGTCAAGGGCATCGGCCGCTGGACGGCCGAGATGTTCCTGATTTTCCACATGACGCGCCCCGACGTGCTGCCGCTCGACGACATCGGCCTGCAGCGCGCAATGAGCCTGCACTACAACGGCGGCAAACCGCTGTCCAGGCTCAAAATGCGCAAAATCGGTGGCGCCTGGTCGCCGTGGCGCTCGGTGGCGACGTGGTACCTGTGGCGCAGCCTCGACCCTGTCCCGGTAGAATATTAGCCCCATGGAACACGCCGAATTCGTCGCCGCTTACAGCAAAGGCAGGCTCAAGGTGGAAATCGATCCCAGGGAGGCAGCGCGCTACGTCAGCGCGCGGCTGCTGCTGCCGCTGGTGATGATGCCGGTAGTCGGCCTCGGCGTAGCACTCGCGCTGACCGGCTGGGTGTGGACGGGACTGGCGATCATCGCCGCCGGCATCGTCGTGCCGCGGCTCATCAAGCGCTCGGCGCCGCATTTCGTCCTGACCCAGGCGCTGCAGGACGAAAAAATCTACCGCGAAGTCACCCAGGCGGAAATCCTGCGCATCTCGCAGCCCGGCTGAGTTGCGGCCCAGTCACGCAACCCCGCCGCTTCACGCCGGGCCCAGCCGGCCGTCGACCAGCTTGAGGATGCGATGGGCGCGCGCCGCGATGTCGCTGTCGTGGGTGGCGATGATGAAACTCGTGCCCATGCGCTGGTTGAGCTGCAGCATCAGCTCGAATACCGTTTCGGCATTGTGGCGGTCGAGATTGCCGGTCGGCTCGTCGGCCAGCACGCACGCCGGCTGGGTTACCAGGGCGCGCGCCAGCGCCGCGCGCTGGCGCTCGCCGCCCGACAGCTCCCCCGGTGTATGCGCGAGGCGGTGGCTCAAACCGACCTCCCCCAGAATCCGGGAAGCGGCCTCGTAAGCCGCCGGCTTCGGCAGGCGTCTGATCAGCAGCGGCATCGCGACGTTTTCCAGCGCGCTGAACTCGGGCAGCAGGTGATGGAACTGATAGACGAAACCCAGCGCCCGGTTGCGCGTTTCGCCGCGCTCGGTTTCGCTTTGCCTGCTGATGTCGCGGCCGAGGATGCGCACTTCGCCCGCGCTGGCCTGGTCCAGGCCGCCGAGCAGATGCAGCAGGGTGCTTTTGCCCGAACCCGAAGCGCCGATGATCGCGACGCGCTCGCCGGCTGCGACATCGAGATCGACGCCGAGCAGCACCGGCACTTCGATCCTGCCCTGGAAATAGCTCTTGCGCAGCCCGCGGCACGAAATGACCGGCGCGTCTTTTGTTCCTTCGCCTTTCACGCTTCACCCGTCATTCGTATCTCAGCGCCTCGGCAGGGTTGACCTTCGCCGCCCGGTAACTCGGATAAATCGTCGCGAGCAGGCTCAGCACCAGCGATACCGCGCCGGTCGCCACCACGTCGGCCAGCTGCAATTGCGAAGGCAGCTCGCTGATGTAGTAGACGTCTTTGGCCAAGAACTTGATTCCAAACATGTTTTCTATGAAGGGCACGACCACGTCGACGTTGAGTGCAAGCGCAACGCCGCCAATCAGGCCGAATAGGGTGCCGAAAATCCCGATCACTGCACCCTGCACCATAAAGATCCTGGTGATGCTTTGCGGCGCGGCACCGAGCGTGCGCAGGATCGCGATATCCGACTGCTTGTCCTTCACCGCCATCACCAGGCTGGAGACGATGTTGAACGCGGCAACGGCGATGATCAGAAACACGATCAGGAACATCATGCGCTTTTCGATCTGCACCGCACGGAAAAAATTGGCGTGCTGCATGGTCCAGTCGCTGAGGTAGACGTCGGGACCGAGCTGTTGCGCGAGCTCGCGCGCCACCGCAGACGAGCGGAACAGGTCCTTGAGCCTCAGGCGTACGCCCGACACCGCATCGTCGAAGCGAAACAGCTTCTGCGCATCTTCGATATTGATCAGCGCGAGGCCTGAATCATATTCGTAATGGTCGACGGCGAAGATGCCGACGACGGTGAATTGCTTGAGCCGCGGCAGGATGCCGGCCGGCGTCACCTGACCCTGCGGCGCGACCAGCACCACTTTCTCGCCGGGTGCCACTCCCAGCGCGCGCGCGAGCTCGACGCCGAGCACGATGCCGAATTCCCCGGCCCTGAGCAGTTCGAGACTGCCGCTTCGCATGTGGTTGCCGACATCCGATACCCGCGCTTCGAGCTGTGGCGCGATGCCGCGAACGAAAGCGCCGCGCACCGCGGAACCGTAGGTGAGCAAGCCCTGCGCGCTCACGTACGGCGCCGCCGCCTCGACCTGCGGGTTGCGCATGGCCTGCTGCGCGATCGGCTGCCAGTCGGCAAGCCGGTTGTCGGCACCGCTCACCTGCACGTGCGAGGCCACGCCGAGAATGCGCGTGCGGATCTCCTGCTGGAAGCCGTTCATCACCGACAACACCGTGATCAGCACCGTCATGCCGAGCACGATGCCGACGATCGAAATCAGCGTGATCACCGAAATGAAGCGCGTGCGCTGCTTGGCGCGGGTGTAGCGCAGACCGATGAAAAGCTCGTAGGAACTCACGGCACAAGGCGGGCAAAAACAAAGGCGCAGTTTGCCACAACCCGGCAGACTAAGCACGCCGGGGCGCTATGCTAGACTTGGCCGGGAATGACCAACATGCAATGCACCCTGCTCGTTCCTCATCTGCTGTTGCCCGATGATGCGGCAAAAGAGGCCTGCCGCGGCCTGACACTAGCCGCACTGCCGACCCTGCTGGCACGCGCGCGCCGCCAGAGTTTTGCGCCGCTCGGCGTCGAAGCGTGGCTGTGCCAGGCCTTCGAAGTGGAAAAGCAGCAGGACTGGCCGGTCGCGCCGCTCACGCTCGCGCTCGACGGCGGCGACCCCGGCGCTGCCTACTGGCTGCGCGCCGATCCGGTGCATCTGCGGCTGCGCCGCGAGCAGCTGCTGCTCGCCGGCGGCGACACCTTGCATCTGTCACAGCAGGAAGCCGATCAGCTGGTCGCAGCGCTCAACCGCCATTTTGCGGCGGACGGCCTGCAGTTCGTCGCGCCTTGTGCCATCCGCTGGTATCTGCGGCCCGCAAGCGCCCCGGCGATCACCACCTGCGCCTTGAGCGAGGTCACCGGCACCGACGTCAACAGCCGTCTTCCCGCTGGCGAAGACGCCCTGCGCTGGCACCAGATCTGGAACGAAATCCAGATGCTGCTGCACGACCATCCGCTCAATGCAGCCCGCGAAGCCCGAGGCGCAATGCCCGTCAACAGTGTCTGGCTGTGGGGCGGCGGAAGCCGTCCCGCCGTCGCCGGCCGCCATTTTTCCGCGGTGTGGAGCAATGAAACGCTCGCGTGCGCGCTCGCTGCCCGCGCCGATCGGCCCGCCGCGCCCCTGCCCGACGATGCCGGGCATTGGTTCGCCGCGATCGATCCGTCGCAGGCAGAAAATGCCCGCCCGCTGCTCGTGCTGGATGCGTTGTCCGGCGCAGCGCAATACGGCGACCTGCAAAAGTGGCGCGAGGAAATCGCCGCGCTCGAGCGCAACTGGTTTGCGCCGCTGCTCGCGGCCTTGCGCCGCCGGCACCTGGCGCGCGTGACACTGGTCACGCCCGGCATCCGCAGCTGCGAGCGCTTCGAGCTCACGCCGGCCGACCTGCTCAAAATCTGGCGCCGCGCACGCGCGCTGAGCGCTTACTGCGCGGCATGACCCTGCCCGGCATTGTCACGCGCCCCGTCCCGCCGGAAGCGGTCGCCCGCCTGATCGCAGCCGGCACACCGCCGCTGCTGGCACGCGTTTACGCCGCGCGCGGCATTTCCGGTCCGCAACAACTCGCAACGGATTTCGACGGTCTGCTGCCGCCCGCGAAAATGCTCAACCTGCAGCGCATGGCGCAATTGCTCGCCGATGCCATCGCCGAGCGCGAAAAACTGCTGATCGTCGCCGACTATGATGCCGACGGCGCCACCGCCTGCGCGGTGGGTCTGCGCGCGCTGCGCGGTTTTGGCGCCGAGGTCGATTATCTGGTTCCCAATCGTTTCGAATACGGTTACGGCCTGACACCGGAAATCGTGCAGCTTGCCCGCGCCACCAAGAGCCCCGACATCCTGATCACGGTGGACAACGGCATCGCCAGCGTCGAGGGCGTGGCCGAGGCCCACAGGCTCGGACTCAAGGTGCTGATCACCGACCATCACCTGCCGGGCGAACGTCTGCCCGATGCCTGGTGCATCGTCAATCCCAATCAGCCGGGCTGCGCCTTCCCCAGCAAGAACCTCGCCGGCGTCGGCGTGATGTTCTATCTGATGCTCGCGCTGCGCGCGGAACTGCGCAGCCGCGGCGCTTTCACTTCACGCAGCGCCGCGCCCAATCTCGCCGACCTGCTCGATCTGGTCGCGCTCGGCACCGTCGCCGACGTCGTGAAACTCGACGACAACAACCGCATCCTGGTGCAGCAGGGTCTCAAGCGCGTGCGCGCCGGACGCATGCAGCCGGGCATCGTCGCGCTGTTCCAGGCCGCCAACAGGAATCCGGGTCGCGCCTCGGCCTACGACCTGGGATTCGTTCTCGCGCCGCGGCTCAATGCCGCCGGTCGGCTCTCCGACATGTCGCTCGGCATCGAATGCCTTGCCACCGACAGCCTGGAGCGTGCGCTGGAGATCGCTTCCCGGCTCGACGCGCTCAACCGCGAGCGTCGCGCGATCGAAGCCGACATGCAGGATGCCGCGCTCGCGAGCCTGGAACGCATGGCATGCGACGACGGCTACACGCTGAGCCTGTTCGATCCCGCATGGCATCAGGGCGTGGTCGGCATCGTCGCCTCGCGCATCAAAGACCGCTTCCACCGTCCCGTCATCGCCTTTGCGCGCGGCAATGCAGGCGAAATCAAGGGCTCGGGGCGTTCGATCAACGGTCTGCATCTGCGCGACGCGCTCGACCTCGTCGCCAAGCGGCACCCGGGACTGCTGCTCAAGTTCGGCGGCCACGCGGCGGCGGCGGGACTCACCTTGCGCGAATCGGATTTCGAACCTTTCCGCGCGGCTTTCGAGCAGGCTGCGCGCTCGCTGCTGATGCCTGCCGATCTCGAACGCCAGATCGAAACCGACGGCCCGCTCGAACCCGAACACATGACGCTGGAGACCGCCAGCGCGCTCGATGCCCAAGTGTGGGGACAGGGGTTTCCCCGCCCCAGTTTCGACGACCGTTTCGAAGTGATCGACCAGCGCGTCGTCGGGGAAAAACACCTCAAGCTGCGTCTGGCACGCGGCGGCCGCAGTTTCGAGGCCATGCTGTTCCGCCACGACCGGCCGCTGCCTCCCGCCATCCGCGCCGTCTACCGGCTGGAAGTCAATGAATTCAACGGCAATCGCGGGCTGCAGCTGATCCTCGAGCACTGGCAGGCCGCAACTTGAAGCACCTGCATTGTATAATCACGGTTTTTCACGGGAACACCATGGAAGCCGAACGCCTCAATGCCATCGCCAGACAGCTGAAGGATGTCGAGGATCGCGCCGCAGAGTTGCGGAGGTATCTTTGACTTCGACACCAAGCAAAGACGCCTGATCGAAGTCGTCAGGCTCGCCGAAGATCCGGCGGTGTGGAGCGACAACAAGCGCGCCCAGGAACTGGGACGGGAACGCAAGTCGCTGGAAGCCGTGGTCGGAACGCTGCAGAAGCTCGACAGCGGGCTGAGCGATGCCAAGGAACTGTTCGACATCGCGCGTGCCGAACACGACGATGCCATGCTGGAGAGCATCGCCCGCGATGTCGAAGCGCTCGAAAAAACAGTGGCGGACATGGAATTCCGCCGCATGTTTTCCAACCCGATGGATCCCAACAACTGTTTCCTCGACATCCAGGCCGGCTCCGGCGGCACCGAAGCGCAGGACTGGGCAGCCATGCTCGAGCGCATGTATCTGCGCTATTGCGAACGCCACGGCTTCAAGGTCGAACTGCTCGAAGAGTCTCCCGGCGAAGTCGCCGGAATCAAAAGCGCCACGCTCAAGGTCAACGGCGATTACGCCTACGGCCATCTGCGCACCGAAACCGGCGTGCACCGGCTGGTGCGCAAATCGCCTTTCGATGCCAACAATCGCCGCCACACTTCGTTTGCCAGCGTGTTCGTCTATCCCGAAGTCGACGAGACCATAGAAGTCGAGATCAACCCTGCCGACCTGCGCATCGACACCTACCGCGCCTCAGGCGCCGGCGGCCAGCACATCAACAAGACCGATTCCGCGGTGCGCATCACCCATCTGCCGAGCGGCATCGTCGTGCAATGCCAGAACGACCGTTCACAGCATCGCAACCGCGCCGAAGCCATGGCGATGCTCAAGTCGCGGCTCTATGAGCTCGAGCTGAGGAAGCGCAACGAGGAAAAACAGGCGCTGGAAGACACCAAGACCGATATCGGCTGGGGCCATCAGATCCGCTCCTACGTGCTCGACCAGTCGCGCATCAAGGATCTGCGCACCAACGTCGAGATCGGCAACACCCAGGCGGTGCTCGACGGCGATCTCGACGATTTCATCAGCGCCAGCCTCAAACAGGGTTTGTGATACCAAGGAAAAAACGATGGAAGACCGGCTGCCGCCCCTTACGCAGGATACCAACAAGATCATCGAAGAACGCCGCGCCAAACTGAAGGCGCTGCGTGAAGCGGGTATCGCCTACCCCAACGATTTCCGGCGCCATGATCTCGCCGCCGAACTGACGGCGCGGTTTGGCACGAGCGAACGCGAAGCGCTGGAACGCGATCCATCCACCGCCACCATCGCCGGCCGCATCATGTTGAAACGCGTGATGGGCAAGGCGAGCTTCGCCACCATCCAGGACATGAGCGGCAGGATCCAGGTCTATGTCTCCGACAGCGATACCGGCAAGGACAGCCACGACGCGTTCAAGCATTACGACATCGGCGACATCATCGGCGTCGAAGGCACGGTATTCAAAACCCAGAAAGGCGAGCTTACGGTGCGTGCAAGGCGGTTGCGCCTGCTCACCAAGTCGCTGCGGCCGCTGCCGGAAAAATTCCACGGCCTCACCGACCAGGAAATCCGCTACCGTCAGCGCTACGTCGATCTCATCGTCAACGAGGAAGCGCGTGAGGTGTTTGCCAAACGCTCGCGCCTGATCCAGGCGACGCGCCAGTTCCTGCTCGACCGCGGTTATCTCGAAGTCGAAACGCCGATGATGCACCCGATACCCGGAGGCGCTGCGGCGCGGCCGTTCGTCACCCATCACAACGCGCTCGACATGCAGCTTTATCTGCGCATCGCGCCCGAACTCTATCTGAAACGGCTGGTGGTCGGCGGCTTCGAGAAAGTCTTTGAAATCAATAGGAATTTCCGCAACGAAGGAATCTCGACGCGCCACAACCCCGAATTCACCATGCTCGAGTTCTATGCCGCCTACCTCAGCTACGAAGACCTGATGGATTTCATCCAGACGATGCTGCGGGAGGTGACCCAGGCCGTGCTGGGCACGACGGTCGTGCCGTACCAGGGCCGTGCAATCGATCTTTCCCGGCCTTTCGAACGCCTGACGATCACGGCGGCGATCAAAAAATACCGTCCCGAGATCGGCGACGAGATCCTCAACGACCGCGCGGCGCTGATCGCCAAACTGCAGCAGATGGATATCGCCTACAAGCCCGAGGACAGCGTGGGCGGCCTGCAGCTCACGCTGTTCGAGAATACCTGCGAAACCGAACTGTTCCAGCCCACCTACATCATCGACTACCCGGCGGAAGTCTCGCCGCTCGCGCGCCGCAGCGACAGCCGGCCCGAGATCACCGAACGCTTCGAGCTCTACATCGCTGGCCGCGAGATCGCCAACGGTTTCTCCGAGCTCAACGATCCCGAAGACCAGGCCGCTCGCTTTCTGGACCAGGCGCGGCAGAAGGACGCCGGCGACGCCGAAGCCATGCATTACGACGCCGACTACATCCGCGCCATCGAATACGGCCTGCCGCCCACTGCCGGCGCCGGCATCGGCATCGACCGTCTCGCGATGCTGCTCACCGACAGCCCCAGCATCCGGGACGTGATCCTGTTTCCGCACATGCGGCCGGAAGAGCGGTAAACCGCGGAAGGCGCGCAGCAAACGACAGCGCATCGCCACCTGCCCATGACCACGAGCCGCCCGCCCTTTGCCGCTGCCGCCGACCAGCCTTTGTGGCAGCCTTCGGCCGAGCGCATCGCGGCCGCCAACCTGACCGCTTTCATGCGCCACGTGCGCGAGCGCCACGGCGTCGGCATCACGGACTATTCCGCGCTCTACGAATGGTCGATCGCCGATGCCGAGAGTTTCTGGCAGGCGGTGTGGTCGTTCTGCGGCGTGCTCGGCACTCCCGGCGACACGGTGCTCGCCGACGCCGGGCGTATGCCCGGTGCGCGCTGGTTCCCGCAGGCGCGGCTCAATTTCGCCGAGAACCTGTTGCGGCGGCGCGATGACGCGACCGCGATCGTTTTCTGGGGCGAAGACAGGCTCAAAAGCCGCGTCACTTACAGCGAACTCTACGCCGAGGTCTCGCGTCTGGCGCAGGCGCTGCGCGCCGCCGGCGTCGGCAGCGGAGACCGCGTCGCGGGTTATCTGCCCAATTTCCCCGGCGCGGTGATCGCGATGCTCGCCACGGCGAGCCTCGGCGCCATCTGGTCGTCGTGCTCGCCGGACTTCGGCGTGCAGGGGCTGCTCGACCGCTTCGGCCAGATCGAGCCCAAGATCCTGTTTGCCGCCGACGGCTATTTCTACAACGGCAAGACGATCGACCTGACCGGCCGGCTCAGGGAAATCGCGGCGCATCTTCCTTCCCTGCGCAGGACCGTCGTCGTGCCCTACACCCGCCGCGTTCCGGATCTCGGCGCCATTCCCGATTGCGTCGACATCCACGATTTCATGGCGCCTTATCGGCCGCGCGAAATCGTGTTCGAGCGCTTTTCCTTCAATCACCCGCTTTACATCATGTACTCGTCGGGCACCACCGGCGTTCCCAAGTGCATCGTGCACGGCGCCGGCGGCACGCTGCTGCAGCATCTGAAGGAACACGTGCTGCACGTCGATCTCAAGCCCGGCGAGCGCCTGTTCTATTTCACCACCTGCGGCTGGATGATGTGGAACTGGCTGGTCTCGGCGCTGGCGGCACGCGCCACCGTGCTGCTCTACGACGGCTCGCCGTTCGTCGCGCAGGGCACGATCCTGTTCGATTACGCCGCCGCCGAAAACATGACGGTATTCGGCACTTCGGCAAAATACATCGACGCCGTGGCCAAGCTCGGTCTCGAACCGCGCACGACCCACCGGCTGACCGCGCTGAAAAGCATGCTGTCGACCGGCTCGCCGCTGGTTCCCGAAAGCTTCGATTATGTCTACCGCAGCATCAAGAGCGACATCCAGCTCGCCTCGATCTCGGGCGGCACCGATCTCATCTCCTGCTTCGCGCTCGGCAATCCGCTGCTGCCGGTGTGGCGCGGCGAACTGCAGTGCCGGGGGCTCGGAATGGCGGTCGAGGTCTTCGATGACCAGGGCCGGCCGGTCCGCGGGGAAAAAGGCGAACTGGTGTGCACCGCGCCCTTCCCCTCGATGCCGGTCGGTTTCTGGAACGACCCCGACGGTGCCAAATACCGCGCCGCCTATTTCGAGAAATTCCCCGGCGTGTGGTGCCATGGCGATTACGTCGAACTCACGCCGCACGACGGTCTCATCATCTACGGCCGCTCGGACGCCGTGCTCAACCCCAGCGGCGTGCGCATCGGCACCGCGGAAATCTATCGTCAGGTCGAGCGCCTCGATGAAATCGTCGAAAGCCTCGTCATCGGCCAGGAATGGAACAACGATGTGCGCATCGTGCTGTTCGTCCGCCTGCGCGAAGGCCTGACGCTCAACCAGGATCTGATCGACAAAATCAGAAAACGGATCCGCGACAACGCCACGCCGCGCCACGTGCCGGCAAAAATCATCCAGGTCGCGGACATCCCCCGCACCAAAAGCGGCAAGATCGTCGAGCTTGCCGTGCGCGACGTGGTCCATGGCCGCGCCGTGAAAAACACCGAAGCGCTCGCCAATCCGCAGGCGCTCGATCTCTACCGCGACCTTCCCGCGCTCAGCACCTGAATTTCCGCAGCGCGCCTGCGCCGCGCCGCCTTGACTTATACCTATATGGGGTATATGATGCGGGCATGGACCAAGCAGTTGCCACCATTTCGGACCGCGCTACCGAAACAGTCGAGTTGCCGGTCTGCGGCATGACCTGCGCGGCGTGCGCCACCCGCATCGAGAAGATCCTCAACAAGCTTCCCGGCGTCAGCGCCGCGGTGAATTTCGCAACCGAGCGCGCCCGCATCGAAATCACCGGCGGTCGGGTGAAGACCGACGAGCTGGTCGCCGCCATCCGCAAGGCGGGATACGACGTGCCGCAACGCAGCGTCGATCTCGCGATCGAAGGCATGACCTGCGCGGCGTGCGCCACCCGCATCGAGAAAGTGCTCACCAGGATTGCGGGTGTGACCGCCAGCGTCAATTTCGCCGCCGAAAAAGCCCGCGTCGACTACTCCCCTGCCACCATCGACGTGGCCGGCATCATCGCCGCCATCCGCAAAGCGGGTTACGGCGCCCGCGAAATCGTCGCCGCGAGCCGCGAGGAAGAAAAAGCACGTCACGCCGCCGCCTACCGCAGGGATTTGATGCTGTTCGGCGTCGCAGCCGTCCTGACGCTGCCTTTCGTCGTCCAGATGGCCGCGATGTTTTCGGCAAACGGGCAGGCGCGGCTCGCGCCGTGGCTGCAACTGGCACTCGCCACCCCCATCCAGTTCTGGGTCGGCAAGCGTTTCTACGTCGGCGCCTATCACGCGTTGCGCGGAGGCGGCGCCAACATGGACGTGCTGATCGCGCTGGGCACCAGCATGGCTTATTTCTACAGCGCGGCGATAGTCGTCCTCGGCCTGCACCATCATCTTTACTTCGAGGCCAGTGCCGCCATTATCACATTGATTTTAATGGGAAAAATTTTGGAGGCGCGGGCCAAGTCCAAAACCTCCGAAGCGATCGAGGCGCTGATCCGGCTACAACCCCAGACCGCGCACATCGAACGCGACGGCGCCCTCGTCGAGGTCGAGACCGCGCAGGTCAAGGTCGGCGACGTTTTCATCGTCCGACCGGGTGAGAGCGTGCCGGTCGACGGCACGGTGATCGACGGTGAGTCGAGTATCAACGAAGCCATGCTTACCGGAGAAAGCCTTCCCGTCGCCAAACAGGCCGGCATGAAAGTCTTCGCCGCGACGCTCAACCAGCACGGACTGCTCAGGTGCCGCGCCACCGGCGTCGGCGCCGACACCGCTCTTGCCGCCATCATTCGCCTGGTCGAGGAAGCGCAGGGCTCGAAAGCGCCCATCCAGCGCCTGGCCGACGTGATCTCCGGAATTTTCGTGCCGGTGGTGGTGGGCATTGCCGTGCTCACGCTCGCCGGCTGGTGGTGGTTCGTCGGCGATTTCAGCGGAGCATTGATCAACGCCGTCGCGGTGCTGGTGATCGCCTGCCCGTGCGCGCTGGGACTCGCCACGCCGACCGCGGTGATCGTCGGCAGCGGCGCGGGCGCACGCGCCGGCGTGCTCATCAAGAATGCCGCCGCGCTCGAACACGCGGGCCGGATCGACACGCTGATCGTCGACAAAACCGGCACCCTGACCATCGGCAAACCGACGGTGACCGATTTCGTCGTGCTCGGCGATGCCGCGCAGCCCGCCGTCGTGCGCATTGCCGCCACGCTCGAATCCGGCTCCGAGCATCCGCTGGCGCAAGCCGTGCTCGATCATGCCGCGAGCCTCGGCATCGCAGCGGGAAAAATGAGCGCATTCAGCGCCGTTCCCGGCAGGGGCGTGCAGGCGCAGATCGACGGCTGTCGCGCGGCGCTGGGATCGCCACGTTTTATCGAGGAACTCGGCGTCGCTTTCGACAGCGCGAAAACGGCTGCGCTCCAGAGCGAGGGAAAAACCGTGGTCGTGGTCGCCTACGATGGGGTGGCGCTCGGCGTGATCGCCATCGCCGATCCGCTGCGTCCGACTTCTGCCGCCGCCGTGGCGCGGCTGAAACGACTGGGCATCGACGTGATCATGCTGACCGGCGACAACCGCATCACGGCACAAAGCATTGCGGCCCAGGCCGGCATCGCCCATTTCCAGGCCGAAGTCCTGCCGCGGCACAAGGCCGAGCACGTGAACCGGCTGAAGCAGCAGGGTCACGTGGTCGGCATGGTCGGCGACGGCATCAACGACGCACCGGCGCTTGCCGCCGCCGACGTGAGTTTCGCCATCGGCGCGGGTTCGGATGTGGCCATCCACGCCGCCGACATCACGTTGATGCGCAACGATCTGATGAGCGTGGTCGATGCCATCAGCCTGTCGCGCAGCACGCTCGGCAAGATCAGGCAGAATCTCTTTTTTGCCTTCATTTACAACGTACTCGGCATCCCGCTCGCGGCAATCGGCATGCTCAACCCGGTGATCGCCGGTGGCGCGATGGCATTGTCCTCGGTGTCGGTCGTCAGCAATTCCCTGCTGCTGAAACGCTGGCGGCCCGCGCAAGCATGACGCGTACTCGCTCATTTCTCAACAAGGGAGAACCACATGGAAACCGTAACGCTGAAAGTCAAGGGCATGACCTGCATGGGCTGCGTCGGCAGCGTCAAGCGCGTGCTGGAAAACGTGCAAGGCGTCAAGTCCGTCGAGGTCTCGCTCGACCCGGCACAGGCGACAGTGCAATACGATGCTGCAGTGGCCCGGCCGGCACAATTCAAGACTGCGATCGAAGACGCCGGATATGAGGTCGCCTGACAAAGCGCCACGCCGGGGGCGCGGCGCCGGACACAGCGCGCAGCCATGCCATCCGCAGCGCGTCGTGCAGCCGCACAAGGCGGCGCTGCTGAAAAGGTTGAACCGCATCGCCGGTCAGGTCCGCGGCATATCGGGCATGATCGAGCAGGATCGTTATTGCGTCGACATCCTGACCCAGATTTCGGCCATCCAGGCGGCGCTCGACGCGGTTTCGATACAGCTGCTCGATGATCACAGCCGGGGATGCATGCAGGCGGCAATCAAATCCGGTCAGGGCGACCAGGCGATCGACGAACTGATGCAGGTGGTAAGGAAATTCGCGCGCTGAAAAGCGTGCGGGAATCGTCCGTCTTGCCGCGCGCCGGGGGCCGCGCTCAGTTCCAGATCTGCCACCACGGCACGTCTTTCTTCGGCCCGCCTTTGAGATAGATGCTGTTGGGGAAATTCTTGAGCATGACGCGCTCGGCATCGTTGCGCAGATCGTTCATGCCCAGCGCATCGTAGGCCTTGACCATGATCAGCAGCCCTTCTTCGTTCGCCGGCGCCTGGGGATAGGTTTTGAGGGCGAACTGCGCGCGATTGGCAGCCGCAACGTAAGCACCGCGTTTCATGTAGTAACGCGCGACATGCACCTCGTGCGAAGCGAGCGCATTGACCAGGTAATTCATGCGCTGGATCGCGTCGGGCGTGTACCTGCTGTCGGGAAAGCGCGTCACCAGTTCCTTGAACGCATCGAAAGCATCGCGCGCGGCCTTGGGATCGCGTTCGGTCATGTCCTGGTTGCTGACGAAACCGAACAGGCCGAGGTCGTCGTTGAAATTGGCGAGGCCTTTCAGATAATACATGTAGTCGACGCTGGGATGATTCGGATGCAGCTTGAGGAAGCGGTCGACGGCGGCGATGGCCGATGCCGGTTCGTTGCTCTTGTAATAAGCGTAGGCGGTCTCGATCTGGGCCTGCTGGGCGAAACGGCCGTACGGATAACGCGATTCGAGCTTCTCGTAAAGCTTGATCGCCCTTTCATAGCCGCCGCTGCTCAGCTCCGACTTCGCTTCCGCATAAAGCTTCTGGGCCGACCAGCCGCGGGTCTCGTCGATCTGCTCGGGCAACAGGCCGCATGCTCCGAGCACCAGGACAAGGCCCGAAACCAGAATTACCGCTAAACTATGTCGCATGATGAGCATCGCAAAAGAATCGGCCGATTATACTGCAAACCCCGTCCGCCCGGCCCGCATCGAACTGGTCGTTCCCGCCGCCTGCGCCGGCCTGCGGTTGGACCAGGCGCTCGCGCGTTTGTTGCCGGATTTTTCGCGCAGCCGCCTCAGCCTGTGGGTGCGGCACGGCAAGGCCACCGTCGACGGCAAAGCAGCGCTGCCGCGGCAGAAAGTATGGGGTGGGGAGAAAATCGGCATCGAGCCCGAACCCGACCCCCGGGTGCTCGCTTTCCGGCCCGAGCGCATCCCGCTCGACATCGTTTTCGAAGATGAGGTTCTGCTGGTCATCGACAAGCCGCCCGGCCTGGTGGTGCATCCCGGCAGCGGCAACTGGCAGGGCACGATGCTCAATGCGCTGCTCGCGCACGCGCCGGCGCTGCGCAATCTGCCGCGCGCCGGCATCGTGCACCGTCTGGACAAGGAAACCAGCGGGCTGCTGGTCGTCGCCAAGACGCTGGAAGCCCACACCGATCTCGTCCGCCAGTTGCAGGCGCGGACCGTCGTGCGCGAATATCTCGCGGTCGCGCACGGCCGCGTCGAGCGTGACGGCAGGGTCGAAGCACCGGTCGGACGCCACCCGACCCGCCGCACCCGCATGGCGGTGGTCGGCGGCGGCAAGCCCGCGGTCACGCACTACCATGTCGTCGAGCGCTTCGAATGCGCTTCTCTGCTGCGCTGCCGGCTCGAAACCGGGCGCACGCACCAGATCCGCGTGCATCTCGATTCCATAGGCCATCCGCTGATCGGCGATCCGCTCTACGGCAAAAAATCCGCGCCCCCCGCGATCCGCGATCTCGGCTTCCGGCGCCAGGCCTTGCACGCGGAAAAACTGGCGCTGGTCCATCCGACATCGAAAAAACACATGGCGTGGCGCGCAAAACCGCCCCGCGACATGATGGAACTGATCACAGCGCTGCGGGAGCGCTCGTGAATTTCGATCCCGACTGGATCAGGCCCGAGTGGCCGGCGCCCGCCAACGTCAGGGCGCTCATCACCACCCGCGCCGGCGGTGTGAGCCGCGGCCCTTATGCGAGCCTCAACCTCGGACTCGCCACCGGCGACGACGCCCGCGCCGTGATGGAAAACCGCGCGCGGCTGCGCCGCCTGTTGCCACAGGAACCGAAATGGCTGCAACAGGTGCACGGCGCGAGCGTGGTCGGGGCCGACACCCTGACTGCCCCGGTCGCGGCCGATGCCGCCATCGCGCGCCTGCCGCAAACGGTGTGCGCCGTGATGATTGCCGACTGTCTTCCCGTGCTGTTATGCGACCGCAAGGGCTCCGTGGTCGCCGCCGCGCACTGCGGATGGCGCGGCCTGTCGGCCGGCATCATTCAAAACACGGTCCGCGCCATGTGCGAGACGGGTGTGGCGCCGGGAGAATTGCTCGCCTATCTCGGGCCCGCCATCGGGCCTGCCGCATTCGAAGTCGGCGCCGACGTCCACGATGTCTTTGTCGGCCGCAACCCGCACGCAGCGCAAGCTTTTAGACCGCATCGTCCAGGCAAATGGCTGGCCGACCTTTTCATGCTGGCGCGCCAAGCGCTCGGGCGCGCCGGTGTCGCCGATGTCTACGGCGGCGGCTGGTGTACCGTCTCCGAGCCGCGGCGTTTTTTTTCCTATCGCCGCGACCAAACCACCGGCCGCATGGCGGCGCTGGTCTGGCGCGAAGGGTGAAGCGTGTCATGCGACTGCACATGATCGCCGCCGTCCCGATCGCGTATAATTATGCGTTTTTTGTCCGACTGCGGCTCCGGCAGCGTGGGCTGCTACGCTGCCCGGCCGATACGCCTGGGCACACCACCTCATGACCGCACTCGCTTGGATCATCGTTGCCACTGTGCTGGGCGGCGTCCTATCGGTCGCTGCCGCGGCCATCATCGCGCTCAACGCCAAGCTCGCCCACGTGCCGGTGCTGATCAGCTACGCGGTCGGCACCCTGCTTGGCGCGGTGTTCCTCGAAATCCTGCCCCATGCGTTCAGCATCTCGGACAGCATGGAAAGCATGGCGGCGACCATCCTCTTCGGCATCCTGCTGTTTTTCGTGCTGGAAAAAGTGGTGCTGTGGCGTCACTGCCACCAGGAAGAATGCGAGGCGCACGATCCGCCCACCCGCGTGCGTCCCAGTCACGACCAGGGCCGCAGCGGCATGATGATCATGGTCGGCGACACCTTCCACAATTTCGTCGACGGCATTTTGATCGCGGCCGCGTTTCTCGCCAACACCGAACTGGGCATCGTGACCGCGCTCGCCATCGTCGCCCACGAAGTGCCGCAGGAAGTCGGTGACTTCCTGATCCTGCTGCACTCGGGATACACCAGGCGCCAGGCATTCCTGCTCAATCTGCTCTCCAGCGCGGCGATGATCGCCGGCGGCGTGCTCGGCTACTACGCGCTGCAGACCATGCAAGGATGGATCCCCGCCATGCTCGGGCTCGCCGCCGCCAGCATGCTCTACGTCTCGGTAGCCGACCTGATCCCGGGCCTGCACCGGCGTCCCGAAATCCAGGCGACGCTCCAGCAGATCACCCTGATCGTGCTCGGCGTGGCCACCATCTGGCTGGTCGGTGAGCTCGCCCATACCCACGGCTGATCCGCCCGCTGTTGCGGCCGCGGCCGGCCGTGTTATCGTTGGCGCATGACAAACCGCAACCCGCCGGCGCCCCGATCGCGCAACCGCGCCGTTCCGCAGCCCGCCGCATGACCTTTTACGCCGAAGCAAGTGCGGCGTTCGCCGCGCTCAACCGCAAGCTCGTCGAGCAGGCGCTCGCGCCGCTCGCAGCCGGCGGTCTCGATGCCGGCGGGATCTTCGGCTCGCTCGTCGCCAGCGTTGCCGCGGATGCCGCGCCCTGGCTCGACATCCAGAACCGCTATTACCGCGGCCAGCTGGAATTGTGGTCGAAGCTGGCGGCAGCGGCTGGTGCTGCCGGTGCCGAAGCGGCGACTGCTCCCCCGCTCTCCGACCGCCGTTTCCGCGCGCCCGAATGGCAGGAACCCTATTTCAACACGCTCGCGCGGTCATACCTGCTCACCGCGAGCTGGATGAACGAGCTCGTCGCCAACGCGAGGCTCGAACCGCATGCCCGGAAGAAAGCGGTTTTTTTCGCGCAGCAGATGATCGATGCCCTGTCGCCGGCCAATTTTCCATGGAGCAATCCGGAAGCGCTCAAACTCGCTGCCGAAACCCGCGGCGAAAGCCTGAGCCGGGGTCTGCACAACCTCGCGCGGGATCTCGCCAAAGGGCTGGTGTCGACGACGGACGAAAGCGCATTCGAGGTCGGGCGCAATCTCGCGACCACCGCCGGCGCGGTGATTTTCGAAAACGATTTTATCCAGCTCATCCAGTACCGCCCCGCGACCGCGACGGTTTACGAACGGCCGCTGCTGATGGTGCCGCCGTGCATCAACAAGTACTACATCCTCGACCTGCAGCCGGAAAACTCGTTCGTGCGCTTCGCGCTCGAGCAGGGCCACACCGTCTTCATGGTGTCGTGGCGCAACATGCCGGCCGCGATGGGGCACGCCACGTGGGATGATTATCTCGAACACGGCGTGATCAGGGCCATCGAAACCGCCGCCGAGATCTGCGGCGGCGGCAAAATCAACGTGCTCGGCTTCTGCGTCGGCGGCACGCTGCTCGCAGCCGCGCTCGCCGTGCTGCGCGAGCGCGGCTGCGAACCGGCGGCCAGCCTGACGCTGCTCGCCACCATGCTCGATTTCAGCGACACCGGAGCCCTCAGCGTTTTCGTCGACGAAGCCTATGTGCGCAAATGCGAACAGCGCTTTGCCGCAGGCGGCGTGCTGCACGGCCGCGAACTCGCGCTCACTTTCGCCAGCCTGCGCGCCAACGATCTCATCTGGAACTACGTCGTCAACAATTACCTCAAAGGCAGGACTCCCGAACCTTTCGACCTGCTCTACTGGAACAGCGACAGCACCAACCTGCCGGGCGCCATGTACAACTATTACGTGCGCAACATGTACCTCGAAAACAGCCTGCGCGTGCCGGGCAAGCTGAGCATGTGCGGCGTTCCGGTCGATCTCGGCAGCATCCATGTGCCCGCCTACACGCTCGCTGCGCGCGAAGACCACATCGTGCCGTGGGAAACCGCCTACGCCAGCGCGCAGCTGCTGGGCGGCGCAACGCAATTCGTGCTCGCCGCGAGCGGCCATATCGCAGGCATCATCAATCCGCCATCGCACAACCGCCGCCACCACTGGCTCAACGCCACGCTCGAAAGCGAAGCCGGACAATGGCTGGCGCACGCCGCATGCTGCGCCGGCAGCTGGTGGCCACACTGGGGCGCGTGGCTCGCGCAGCACAGCGGCGGGCAGGTGGCGGCGCGCGCGGCAATGGGCGGCGGGCGCTTTCCCGAAATCGAAGCCGCGCCGGGCCGTTATGTCAGGCAAAAGGCCGACGATCTGATTTAGCTCAAAGCGCGGTGCGGGATGCGCTGCTAGCTTTCGACATGCGTTTTCGCTGAGGAGGAACTGAAAATGGCAAGAATCGCGGTAGTCACCGGCGGCATGGGGGGATTGGGAGAGGCGATCTGTATCAAGCTCGCGAACATGGGTTATCGGGTAGTGGCGACTTATTCGCCCGGCAACAAGAAATCGGCCGAATGGCTTGCGGAAATGAAACAGCGGGGCTACGAGTTTCACGCCGTGGAAACCGACGTCGCCAGTTTCGACTCCTGCCAGAAGGCGGTCGCCCAAATCCACGCCGAGATCGGCCCGGTCGACGTGTTGGTCAACAATGCCGGCATCACGCGTGACACGACTTTCCGCAAAATGGACAAGGAAAGCTGGGATGCCGTGATCCGCACCAATCTCGACAGCGTGTTCAACATGACCAAGCCGGTGATCGAGGGCATGGCGGAGCGCGGCTGGGGGCGCGTCATCAACATCTCCTCGGTCAATGGCCAGAAAGGCGCTTTCGGCCAGACCAATTATTCGGCGGCCAAAGCCGGCATGCACGGCTTCACCAAGGCGCTGGCGCTGGAATACGCGCGCAAGGGCGTGACGGTGAACACCATTTCACCCGGCTACATCGGCACCAAGATGGTGATGGCGATCCCGAAAGACGTGCTCGAATCCAAGATCATTCCCCAGATACCGCTCGGCCGGCTGGGCAAGCCCGAGGAAGTCGCCGGCCTGGTCGCCTATCTGTGTTCGGACGAGGCGGCGTTCGTCACGGGCGCCAACATCGCCATCAACGGCGGCCAGCACATGTACTGACCGCGGTCACAAAAAAAAGCCCACCGGGGTCACCGGTGGGCGAAGCCTTTATTTCTAGGAGGGGGTCCTAAAATAAAGGAGGAGGATTTCGTTTCCTGCGCCCGGCAATCGCGTTTTATCGCGCCTGCCTTCAACTCTGATATCGGCATCGGCCGCCGGGACTTGATGTCGCGGCACCATTGCTGCATCGCATAATCCAAAATAATATTGAGTTTCAGGAAAGTCAAGATTTTTTATTGCATTGCAGCAGAAAAAGGCCTCATCCCATCCCATTGATTTGAAATTATTTTTTATCCCCTCAGATTGCATTGCAGCACCCGTTCTGCAATAATCTTTCTTATTTTCTTGCTGGGATCCCCCATGACACCGACGCCCAGGATCATCAAAAAATACCCGAATCGCAGGCTTTATGACACGGAAACAAGCAGTTACATCACGCTTCACGATGTCAAGAAACTGGTGATCGAAGGCGTCGATTTCAAGGTGGAAGACGCCAAATCCAAGGAAGACCTGACCCGCAGCATATTGCTGCAGATCATCCTCGAAGAAGAATCCGCCGGCGCGCCGATGTTCTCCTGCGACATGCTGTCGCAGATCATCCGCTTCTACGGCAACGCGATGCAGGGCATGATGGGCAGCTATCTCGAGAAAAACATTCAGACCTTCATCGACATCCAGAAACGCCTGCAGGACCAGTCGCGCCAGCTCTACGGCCAGAACCCGATGCTCAATTCCGAAGCGTGGAGCGAATTCGTCAAGATGCAGGGCCCGGCGATCCAGGGATTGATGGGCAGCTATCTCGAACAAAGCGCCAACGCCTTCATGGAAATGCAGCAGCGGCTGCAGCAGCAGACGCGTAACCTGTTCGGCACTTTCCCTTTTGCCGGTTTCGGCGGCAGCGCCTCGAGCAGCCCGCAAACGCCGCCCCAGGAAAAACCGGACGACGGCGACCAGAAAAACAAGGGCTGAGCCGTCCGGCGAGCCCGCTTCCCCGATTCGCGCAGTGCCTCGGTCTTTTCCCAAAGTCGGTTTCGTTTCGCTCGGCTGCCCCAAAGCGCTGGTCGACTCGGAACGCATCCTCACCGAGCTGCGCGCCGAAGGCTACTTGATTGCGCCCGACTACGGCGGCGCCGACCTGGTGGTGGTCAACACCTGCGGCTTCATCGATTCGGCCGTCGAGGAATCGCTGGCCGCCATCGGCGAGGCGCTCACCGAGAACGGCAGGGTGATCGTCACCGGCTGCCTTGGCGCCCACGGCGACATCGTCAAAAAAACGCATCCCAAAGTGCTGGCAGTGACCGGCCCCCATGCCACCGAGGAAGTGATGCGCGCGGTGCACGAGCACCTGCCCAAGCCGCACGATCCGTACACCGACCTCGTGCCGCCGCAGGGCGTGAGGCTCACGCCGCGCCACTACGCCTATCTCAAGATCGCCGAAGGCTGCAATCACCGCTGCAGCTTCTGCATCATCCCGTCGCTGCGCGGCGATCTGGTGAGCCGGCCGGTGGGCGAAGTCATGCAGGAAGCGCAAAACCTGGTCAAGGCCGGCGTGAAAGAGCTGCTCGTCATTTCGCAGGACACCAGCGCCTACGGCATCGATGTCAAATACCGCACCGGCTTCTGGGGCGGCCGGCCGCTGAAAACACGCATGACCGAGCTCGCGCGCGCACTGGGCGAACTCGGCGTGTGGGTGCGCCTGCATTACGTCTACCCCTACCCCCACGTCGACGAAGTGGTTCCGCTGATGGCGCAAGGCAAAATCCTGCCTTATCTCGACGTGCCGTTCCAGCACGCCAGCCCGCGCATCCTCAAGCTCATGAAGCGCCCGGCCAACGCCGAGAACACGCTCGCGCGCATCCGCGCCTGGCGCGAAATCTGCCCCGACCTCGCCATCCGCAGTACCTTCATCGTCGGCTTTCCCGGCGAAACCGAAGCCGAATTCGAGGAACTGCTGGCGTTTCTCGAGGAAGCGCAGCTCGACCGCGTCGGCTGTTTCGCCTATTCGCCGGTGGCGGGCGCCAGCGCCAACGCGCTGCCCGACCCGCTGCCCGGCGAAGTGCGCGAGGAGCGCCGCGCACGCTTCATGGCGATACAGGAAAAAATCAGCAAAGCGCGCCTGAAACGCAAAGTCGGGCAGACGCTGCAGGTGCTCGTCGACGACAACGACGGCACGCGGGCAATCGCGCGCTCCAGCGCCGATGCACCGGAAATCGACGGCCAGGTGATCATCGGAAAACCCGGCGGGCTCAGGCCCGGCGATTTCGCACAAGTAAAAATCACCCAATCCGACGCCCACGATCTGTGGGGACGAGTCGTCTGAAAACGGGCGGAAGCGCTCGCTGCCGCAGCGCTTCGGCGAGCGGGCACAGCGGCGGGAACCCCGGAGCGCGCGACGACGCCCCTGCGGCCGTGATCACTCGGCCGTGGCCGGACTGGCGCCGGCTCGACGCGCGGTGGCCGGCGCGCCGAAAAACGCGATCACTTCGTCGAGATCGCGCGTGCGCCTCATCGGCGGCAGGCTTTTCACGATGCGCTTGCCGTAGGATTTGCTCACCAGCCGCGGATCGCAGATCATCAGCACGCCGCGATCGGTCTCGTCGCGAATCAGGCGCCCCGCGCCCTGCTTGAGCGCGATCACCGCCTGCGGCAACTGATACTCGAGGAAGGCGTTGCGCCCTTCGCGGTTCATCTTGTCGATGCGCGCCGCAAGCACCGGATCGTCGGGCGGCGCAAACGGCAGGCGATCGATCACCACCAGCGACAGCGCCTCGCCTTTCACGTCCACGCCTTCCCAGAACGATTGGCTGCCCACCAGCACCGCGTTGCCCAGGCGGCGAAAACGTTCCAGCAGCTCGGTGCGCGGGCCCTCGCCCTGCATCAGCAGCGGAAACGCCAGGCCACTCGCCTTGAAGCGGTCTTTGAGCATCTCGTGCGCTTCGCGCATCGCGCGCAGGCTGGTGAACAGCATGAAAGCACGCCCGCCGCTCGCCTCGATCGCCGGCAGCGCGGCATCGACCACCGCGCGCGTATAGTCGCGCGTGTTGGGATCGGGCATGTCGGGCGGCGCGTAGAGCAGCGCCTGGTTCCGGAAATCGAAAGGGCTGTCCCAGCTCGCGGTGGCGGCATCGTCCAGCCCCAGCTCGTTGCCATAGTGGCTAAAATCGCCGCCTACCGACAGCGTCGCCGAAGTGAAAATCCACGCCCGCACGTGGTCTTCCATCTGTTTGCGGAAAATGCCGGCGATCGACAGCGGCGTTGCATTCAGCTGCAACGAGTGGCTGTAGACCTCGATCCAGCGCACGTAACCGTCGTCCCTGCCCTCGCGCCAGCGCGCGATCTGCGCGGCAAGCTCGGCCGCGCGTTGGCGGCATTTTTCCAAGCCCTCGCTGCGCGGTGCCTGTGATTCAAGTAACTCATTGATTATATTCAGTTTTTTTATGACGCCCGCGAGCGCGCTTTCGAACGCCGCGGCACCTTTCAGCGCGTGCAGCGGCAGGCGCGCACTGTCCTCGGTGCACGCAAGGCGCAGATCGCGCGCCGCCTTGTCGAGCGCCTGCGCCGCCGCCGGCAGCGGCGCGAAATCTTTCGCCGCGACCGCCGCTTCCATTTTCACGTCGCGCGCAAGCTCGATCAGTTGCGAAGTCGAGACGCGTTCGCCGAAAAACAGGCTCGCGGTCTCCGGCAACTGGTGCGCCTCGTCGAAAATCACCGTGTTGCACGCCGGCAGCAGCTCCGCCACACCCTCGTCGCGCAGCATCACATCGGCGAAGAACAGATGATGGTTGACCACCACCACGTCGGCGGCCAGCGCCTGCCTGCGCGCCTCCATCACGAAGCACTGGTCGTAATGCTCGCACGACGAACCGAGGCAGTTCTCGCGCGTCGAAGTCACATACGGCCAGACCCCGGCGTTCTCGGGGACGTCGGCGAGATCGCTCTTGTCGCCGGAGTGCGTGTTCCTGGCGAAGCTCGCGATGCGCTGCAGATAATGCGTGTCTTCGCGCGTCGGCAACCGGCCCGCAGCGAGCGCCTGCGCCAGATGATAGTGGCAGACGTAATTGGCGCGGCCCTTGAGCAAGGCCACCGACACCGGCGCCTTCAGCGCCGCACGCACCGTCGGGATGTCGCGGTCGAAGAGCTGGTCCTGCAGCGTCTTGGTGCCGGTGGAAAGGATGACCTTGCCGCCGGACATGAGCGCCGGCACCAGATAGGCGAAAGTCTTGCCGGTGCCGGTGCCAGCCTCCACGACCAACTTGCGGTTCCCGGCGATGGCTTCGGCCACCGCCCGCGCCATTTCCAGCTGGAACGGCCGCGCGCGGAAGCCTTCTACCGTCCGGGCCAAAGCGCCGTCAGCGGAAAATATCGAATCGAGATCTGCTTGCACGCCGCATTGTACCCCAGCCGCGCAGCAGGACCGACAGACTCAGTGTGCAATCAGGTGTTCAGCAGGCGGCACCCGGCTCGAGGCGATCGAGCGGGCTGGTGACGCCGCGACCGCCCTTGTTGAGGACATGCGTATAGATCATGGTGGTCGAGACGTCCGAGTGCCCCAGCAGTTCCTGCACGGTCCTGATGTCGTAGCCGGCGGACAGAAGGTGCGTCGCGAAACTGTGCCGCAGGATATGCGGCGAAACCGGCTTGGAGATTCCAGCGGCGCGGCCCGCGGCCGAAACCGCGCGCTGGACGATTTTCTCGTCGAGATGATGGCGGCGGACGACACCGTCCTGCGGGTCGGTGGAGCGGCTGCCGGACGGAAATACGTACTGCCACGGCCAGCTGCGCCCGGCCTTGGGATATTTGCGTGCGAGCGCGAACGGCAGATGGACTTCGCGATAAAGAAAAAGCAGCGCCGACAGCGCCTGGTTCTGCGTTGGGGGTGCCACCTGCCCGACCGTCGCCAGGTGAGAGAGAAACGCTTCCACCTCGGGCCCGCCCATCTGGCGCGGGTGGCGCTTGCCGTGGAAGAATATGAAGCGGCGGATCCAGTGCAGGTACGCGTCCTCCGTCCGGAGGCTGTAATGTTTGACGCGGATGCGCTCGCGGACCTGGTCGAGCAGTTTTGGTGTCGACATGGGCGGGCCTCCGTCTAGGCGCTCATGTTGTACAAACGTACAGGTGCCCATCCAGGTTGACGCCGTTGAGAGATCAAGAACTTGGGAGTAGTCTAGCCAAACTAGGCCCCTTTGCTGGGGCCTTACAAAACACCCCAGATATGGGGTCCACATTACGTTAGGGGTCCCGCTATGGGATGGATTGCTGATTTGCTCAAAGAAATTCCGAGCGCGGCCCGCTACAAGTCTGAGCTTGAAGCGATGGAAAAGCAGAACGTATCGCTGAAGTCTGAGGTAGCCGAACTGAGGCAGGAAATACAGCGGAGAGACAATGTAGTTAAGGAACAAGAATCTCATGGTCAGCGCCTCGAAGAATTGAGAGAAAAAATACTGGTTCTCGTCGCACAGAATGAACGGCTCCATGATGCACGGGTCGCCGCACTCGCTGGCGTTACAAAGCAGTTAGCCACGCTCCACCTCCATGAACTCAGAGACGCAAAGTTTGTGCGTTCGACATTCGGCCTTGACGAACACTCCTACCAAGTAGACGTCTGGTTTGTCGAACAACCAGGGCGGAAATATCTTGCCAATCATGGTCTGCTGTAATCCCACCCCTAACCCGGCGCTCAACACGAGTGAAAATAAAGGGGTCACATCTTGTAATATGATATTTTTGCGGCGAACTTGCACTGAAGTCCGTCCATCCCGCATAAAAAATTTTGCGGCGCGTCCTTATCGCAAGCGCCACTTCGTGCAGCCATGCGCACGACAAAGTGGTCTTCCGTAACGGGGGCGAGGATCGCAAAACCCTCTTCGCCATCCAGCTGGTTGCATATCGTTTCGGCCGGTATCGTTACGCCTGCCGTCTGATGGACGGCCGCTTTTACCCGCGGCTGCACCGGGCAGCGCTGAAAAAAAACGAAGGGCAGGAGCCGCAGCCATGAAGAGCCGATTTCAGATTAAAATACGGGCCATCGCAGAATCAGAAGGAGGTTAATTGCCATGGCGACAGAAACCGCAGCCCGGACGCAGCCCTGGTCGTTCAATCTCGACGACGATACCCAAGGCATACACCGCACCCTGGCCGAAGGCATCACCACCCGCATCTTCCCCGGCCAGAACGTGATGCTGTCGGTGGTGCACA
>JBKBXX010000033.1:0-27581 GCA_046313915.1 Burkholderiales bacterium
CGAAACGCGCAACCGCTTCCGGCGTGGCAGGAATGACGGGAAGCCCATCGGTCCAGCCCTGCTCGTAAGCGTGCTCGTAGGCCTGCGCCATCAGTTCGGCGGCCGAAGCGCCCTCCAGGCTGATATGGTTTTGCCCCACTTCGTGATCTCCCTGACGGGTTTTGCTATACCGGCGTTGCCGACCGCACCACGCCCTGAGGGTGGATCTGCTGCGCGGCGTAATCCCTGATGCTGCGCTCGATCGCCGCTGGCGGCTGGGTGAGGCCGAACACCACGGCGTCGATCATTGCAAGCGCACGCGCGTGCAGGCTCGCATCATCGAGCTGCCGGATGGGGTTCGGCGTCTCGGCAATCACCGCATACGGCAGCCCGCGCGTTGCCGCAATGCGGCGCCCGAAGCTCGCGAAAGCGTCGGTCGCGATCATCACGGTCGGGATCCCGCGCTCTTCCAGTGCCGGCGTGACGTGGCTACACCACGTCGTGCACGAACCTCAGTCGCCGGTGGCGGTGATCACCGCGTCGGCGCGCTGCGCAAGCTCGTCCAGCTGACCGCGAATGGCGTCGATCAGCCCGCCGGTGCGCTGCGGCAGTTCGCGTGCCGGCTGTTCGAGCACGAGCGCCTTCAAGCGGTAGCGTTCCTCGAGCAGTCTGCCCACCGCCTGCAGGATTTTCGCCGCCGACGGCCGCCAGTTGGGCAGCAACGCCACCACGCAGCCGCTCAGGGTTTCGGGTCGCGGCGCAAGCGGTATGCCGGCGGCGGTTTCGTCCAGATACACCGGCAGCGGCAAAAGCATGGTCAATGTCGAGCGGGTCATCGGGCACTCCGTATGTTGTCGAAAATTTTCCGAGAAACGAAAAAATCATACTCCGCATCATCGCCCCGTCAAGGGTCGGCGCTGCGTTTTTCCATGACCGCCTCATCCCGCACGCTGATAAAGCTTGAGATAATCGTCCCTCGTCATGGGCGGGATGCGTGCCACCGCGAACAGGTCGTCGAGATGCGCCGGCGTGCTGATGCCGACCAGCGAAGTACCCAAACCCGGCGTCGAGCGGTTGAACTGCAACGCGCGCTGCGCGTCGTTGTCGAGATGCGGCAGCGCATCGCGCACCGCGCCTGCGCAATGCCTGGCGAGATGGCCTTTGGCGAGCGCGTGGCTCGCCATCATGTAGACCTTGAGCTGGAACGCCGCCTGTATCGTCGAAGCGACGTTGCCGTGGCCGGTCGCCTGGTTGAAACGCGTGAAACCTTCGGTCATCGCCTGGTTGAACGGCAGCTGTGCCAGCCTGAAGCCATGTCTGGCACCCGCATCCCGGTGCACGATCTGCGCTGCTTTTTCCGCCAGCCCCTGCAGCGCGGCGAGGGACTGGAACAGCGCATCGTCGGTCGCGACGCGAAAACTGCTGAAAGTCGCTATGCCGTAGCAGCGGATCTTGTTTTGCTTCACCGCCTGCTCCAGCATCGCGAACACGCTTTGCAGTTTGCGGTTGAGCGCCTCCTTGCCGATGTGCGCAAGGTGCACTTCGGGCTGATCGACCAGAAAAGCATCGAGCGTCTCGAGACCGAGCGCCGCACGCGTATCCTCGATCTGCTGCGCGATATGGCCCGGACTCAGCAGATGCACGTCGGCGAGATCGTCGCGCCGGCCCAGCCCCTTGCGCGCGATGCGGGCCTCGAACCACGCATCGAGATCGGCCGGCACGCCTTCGTCGAAACGCAGGAATCCGCCTTTGGCGACCACGAACACCTGCTCGCGTCTCACACCCTGCGCAAAAGCGCGCCGCAGCCCTTCGCCGGCGGCGCGCGCCGAGCGGCCGTAACGGTAATGCGCGGCGGTGTCGATGACGTTGATGCCGGAGGCGAGCGCGCGGTGCACGATCTGCGCATAACGCTCGTCGAGCTCGTCGCTCGCCGCGCCGGGGAACGTGCCCAGCCCGAGCGAAGACAGCTTCAGATGCAGGCTGAGAAAATCGCTGTAATGGCCGGCAGCGAGACCGGCGCCGAAAGTTTGGACGTAGTCCTCGGTGCCAGCGCGTGTGGCGTGGCCGGCCCGCAGCGCGACGAGGTTTTTCATGAGCCCCAGAACGGATGGCGGCGGATGATTTCCATAACATCTTGTTTTTTAATGTTTATTTTTCTTGGCTCCGGGTGATCGAAACGCGACGCGAAAAGCCTGGCAAAGTAGGGTTCGCCCTCGTCCAGATTCCAGCCGGCGCCGCGCAACGCTACCGCGCCCGCCTCCGGAATTTCCTCCGGCAGCTCGCGTCCCGACAGCACCGCCCACAGCCCCGTCCACGCCCGCGCCAGCAACAGTGGATGGTAGCCGCCGCCGCCGGTGACCAGCAGCCGCGGCGTGCCGTCGGCGTGGCGCGGCGCGCCGTCCAAAACGGTTCTGGCGATGTCGAGAAAACACTCGGTCGAAATCGCGAGCTTGCCCAGCGGATCGGCAGCGAGCATATCGGTTCCGGCCTGCAGCACCACCGCGTCGGGTCTGAATTTCTCCAGCGCCGCTTGCCACACCGCGTCGAACAGCAGCCGGTATTCGGCGTCGTGCACGCCCTGCGCCAGCGGGATGTTGATGGTGGTGTAGCCACCGCGCGCGCTGCCGCAGTCGGTAAGCCGCCCGCCGCGGAAAGGATAGGCATAGGCGGTATCCATATGCAGCGACAGCGTCAGTACTGCGGGGTCGTCGATGAACGCTTCCTCGACACCATCGCCGTGATGCGCATCGATGTCCACATACAGCACGCGCCAGCCCGCCTGCCGCAGGCGCAGGATGGCGAGCACCGGATCGTTGAAATAGCAGAAACCGCGCGCCGCGCCGGCACGCGCATGGTGCATGCCGCCGGCGGGATTGAAAGCGATGCGGCCTTGCAGCACTTCCTCCGCCGCCTGGATGCTGCCGCCGGTGGCGCGCGCCGGGATGGTGAAAAGATGGTCGAAATACGGGTTCTCGGCCGTTCCCAGCTGATAGCGCTCGCGGTCGCCAGCACGCAGCCCGCCGTTGGCCTCGGCCGCCTGCAGCGTCGCGATGTAATCCCTGGTATGAAACCGCGCGAGTTCTTCGACTTGCGCCACGCGGCCCGGCAGCATCTCGTCATCCGTCAGCGCATCATAAGCACGGATCAGGTCGATCGCCAGTGCCGTACGCGGGATCGCCAGCGGATGGTTGTTGCGGTACGGCCGTTGCCGCCGTGTGACCGCGTTGATCAGGGTCGCCTTGCGCAATGGACCACCGCCGCTTCCGACTCATTGCGCGCCGTCTGCCGGCGGCGTATCGTCCACCCACGCTTCGAGCAGCATGTAGCTCACCGCGAGCACCACCGGACCGATGAAAATGCCGGCGAGGCCGAACGCGATCAGACCACCGATCACGCCGGCGAAAATGAGCAGCAGCGGCAAATCGGCGGCGCCGCGCTTGATCAGCAAGGGACGCAGAAAATTGTCGAGCGTGGCGATCAGGACCGTCCACACCAGCAGCGCCGTCGCCATGCCGGGCTTGTCGCTCCAGTAAAGCCAGCCGATGGCCGGGGCCAGCACCGGCACCACACCGATCTGCGCAATGGCGAGCAGCAGCATGACCGCTGTCAGCACTGCGGCAAACGGCACGCCAGCCACCGCGAGACCGACGCCGCCGAGGATCGCCTGGATGAGCGCGGTGACGACGACGCCGAGCGCGACGCCGCGCACCGCCTGTGTCGCCAGCCGCACCACGCCCTCGCCGCGCGCGCCCGCGAGCCGCCGTCCGAAACGGCGCACGCCGGCGGCCGCGCGCTCGCCCGTCGCGTACATGATCGCCGCGATCACCACCATCAGCAGGAATTCGACGAAGATCACGCCGACGTTGCCGACTTGTGCCGCGAACCATCTGAGCGCCTGGCCCGCGTACGGCGTAATTTTCTCGGACAGTTCCGCCGCACCGGCAGCGGCCAGATTCTGCCAAGCGTCTGCGGCCCGCTCACCGATGATGGGAAGCGCGCGCAGCCACTCGGGCGCTGACGGCAGCGTCGCGGTCTTCAGCGATTTGACCCAGCCAACCAGCTCTTCGGCGTTGCCGACGACGGTGGCAATCGCAAGCGCGAGGGGCACGAACAGCACGAACAGCAGCGCCAGCATCATCACTGCGACTGCGAGCGTCCTGCTGCCCCACAGCCGCGCCTCGAGGCGCAGCATGAGCGGCCAGCTCGCGACCACGATCATCGTCGCCCACACCATCGCGGGCAGAAACGGCCGCACGATCCAGAACGAGGCGGCGATCAGCATGCCGATGAAAAGCACCGCAAGCACGGTGCGGGTAAGATCGTGGGAAGTGGCGGCCATGGGCAGAGTTCCGGCAAGTCGCAGCATGTTACCCGCGAACGCGCGGGGATGGGAAGTCTAAACCATTAGTATTCATTTCGTTCGGCAAAACGGGAGATTGCGCTGTAACGAAGCGCTTGACCACGAGGGATGCCCGAATCCGCCGCGCGCCTTCCGGGCCACACGCCCCGTCCTTCGCCCCTCACTCGCCACCCTTCATTGCCCTTACCGCCGCAGGCGCAGATATATCTCCGGCAGCTTGTTGGGCAAACTGTTGATGTGGTCGAGCACCATGTAGTGGCCTTTGCCGAAAATCTGCGGCAGGTACTGGTTGGCCATGGTGTCGACGGTGATGCAGAACGGATGCACGCCTTTGGCGACCGCTTCCTTGACTGCCATGCGCGTGTCTTCGTGCAGATAGCGGCGGTCGCCGCCGTCGTCGTAGTCCTCGGGACGGCCGTCGGAGAGCAGCAGCAGCAACCGGCGCCGGCTTTCCACGCCCTCGAAACGCGCGGTGGCATGGCGGATCGCCGCGCCCATGCGCGTGGCGAGCCGGCCCGACATGCCACCGATCTGGCTGCGGACGTCCTCGGAAAGCGGCTCGTCGAAATCCTTGATCGCATAGTAGCTGACGTTGTCGCGATACTTGGAGCAGAAACCGGCGATGGAATAGGCATCGCCCATCTCCTCCATGCTTTCCGCGAACAGCAGCACGCCGGCGCGCACCCGGTCGACGAGGCGTCCGCCACCTTCGGGCAGATGCTGCATGATGGAGGTCGACATGTCGGCGAGCAGCGTCACCGCGACTTCGCGCTGACGCATCTCGCGCCGCCGGTAAATGGCGGGTTTGGGCGAGCGGCCGGCTTTCTTCTCGGCGATGAAACCGACCACGGCGTTGAGATCCATGTCGTCGCCGTCGAGCTGGCGCAGCAGGGGCGCCAGTCGCGTCGGCTTCTGCGCCTGGATCGCTTTTTTCAGGCGTTTCAGCGCGTCGGCATACTGTTTCATCAGGCGGTGAGTTTCCGCCATATTGGATTCGGCGAGATGTTTCTCCTGCACCCAGCTCCAGTTGCGTTTGTAGCGTGCTTCGCGGTAATCCCATTCCGGGTACGGCACGCCCTTGTCGCTGCCGGCGTCGTGCTGTTGTGCTTGTGAACGGCCCGCGGACTGCATCGCCGAACCGCTGCTGTCGCTGTGGCCCGCGGCCTCCTGGCGCTGGCTGCCGTCTTGCTGGTCGCCGGCCTCGGCATTCCGCGCCGTTTCGTCCTGTCCCTCCTGCTCCCGCGATTCGCCCTGCTGCTCGCCCTGCGACGGCGTCTGTTGCTGATCGCGGCGGTCCTGTGGATGCGCGAGCCGCGTCGCATTGGGGCCGCGCCCCGGCAGGTAAGCCGCATAAAAGGCTTCGAGATCACTGATGCGCGGCAGTTCGTCGTTGCTGTAGATCGCGCTGGCGATGCGAAAAGCGTCGGCGACCGTGGCCGCGGAATCGAACAGCGGGCCGAAACGTCTGCTGCGCACCGCCTGGGGATGGCTTGCGGCAAGTGCCTCCTCGAGGCTCGCCACCGCGAGATCGACATACGCGGCGGTTTCGGGATGCCGCGCGCCGCCCGTCTGGACCGCGGCGAGCAGGCGCTGCAGATAATTCGGCACCAGCTGCTGGATACGGAAATCGACGCGCAGATCCTCGCACAGATCGAAAATCAGCTGAAAGCGCAGCGCGTCGTCGCCATAGCGCATGAACAGCGGCGCCCACGATACCGGGCCCGAGGCGGGGAAATCGACTCCGGCCTCGCCGAACATCTCCCGCATCGCCAAGCGATCGAAAGTGCCGAAACGCATATGGCCCGCGCCGTGCAGCACGGCGAGCACCGCCTCGTCGCGGCTGCCCATCACCGCCGGGAAAAACAGGTTCTGACCGTCGGTCTCGACAAACGGCCGTCCCTTCTCCGGCGACCAGTTCGACTCTCTGAGCTCGAAGCCCGCGCCGTACCACACGTCGAGCAGCATTGCGAGCAGCCGGTTGCGATCGGTCAGCTTGAAACCCGGCAAATGTTCGAGCAGCAGCGCCAGGCTTTCCTCGGATTCGAGCCGGAAGTAGGCTTCACCGCGCGCACGTCCCGACTGCATGATGTCGGCGCCACGCAGCGCCCACGGCAGTATCGCCTGGGCACCGAGCAGGTTGCGCACCCGGATCGCGCCGGCAAGATAGGTGCCGAGCAGCAGCTTGCGCGATTCGAACAATTCCTCGGCCGGCGTGGTGAGCTGCTCGATGCCGGTGATGCCCTGGCGTCCTGACAGTTCGAGCACCGGCGTCGCGAAATAGGCGTTGCCGCTTTCGATCTGGCGCGCGCACCACATGAAACCGATCTCGGCCCAGCGCCGCTCGCCGGCGTGTCCGAGGGAACCGAAAGCGCGCGGCAGGTTGGCCATGAAGCCTTCGAGAGCGCGCCACGCACCACGCCAGCAAATGAACTTCAGCGCTTGCTCGGTCCAGGGCAGGACGGTTTCAGAGATTTTTTCCGCCTCGCGGCTGCCGCGAATGAAGGCCTTGCCGGCTTCGCGGTCGTAGTCGAAGATCCGGCGGCAGGCGTCGATCCAGGCAAGCGTCACCGCCTCGCCGTGGGGGCGGATCGAAGGCAGCACCTGCTCGACTTCGCGGTGCGCGACGAAGCTCGTTTGTCTCAATTCGTCGAGCAAATCGGCTACCGCCGTTTCCTTGCCACTCATGCCACCACCCGCGACAGTTCAAAATAACCGCGGCGCGCAGGAAAATCCGCCATCAACAGCATGGTGGCACCCCCGCTCAGTGCCGTAGCCGAAGCCGCGTCATGATTCCTGCCCGGCCGGATGCTCAAATGGCGAAATGCGCCTGCACGATTTCCATCAGCGCTTCGGAAAGCTCCATGTCGTCGGTGATGGGGTTGACCATCGCCACCTGGCACGCCGTGAGCGGGTCCAGCCCGGCGTTCATCATGCTGGCGGCGTAGACCAGTGCGCGCGTCGAGGTCGCTTCTTCCAGTCCGTGATCCTTGAGCAGGCGCGCCTTGCGGCCGGCAGCGACCAGCTGGCGCGCGATCTCGGCAGAGGTGCCCGGCACTTCGTTGACGATGATCTTGCGCTCGACGTCTTCGGGCGGAAAATCGAAATTGAGCGCGATGAAGCGCTGCTTGGTCGAGGGCTTCAAGTCCTTCAGCACCGTCTGGTAGCCCGGGTTGTAGGAAATCACCAGCATGAAATCCTCGTGGGCATCGATTTCCTGCCCCTTCTTCTCGATGGTGAGGCGGCGGCGGTGGTCGGTGAGCGAGTGGATCACTACCGTCGAATCGGTGCGCGCCTCGACGATCTCGTCGAGATAGCAGATGGCGCCGGCCTTGACCGCGCGCGTGAGCGGCCCGTCCTGCCATACCGTCTCCGAGCCTTCGAGCAGGAAGCGGCCAACGAGGTCGGAGCTCGTGAGATCCTCGTGACACGACACGGTCACCAGCGGGCGCTTCAACTGATACGCCATGTACTCCAGGAACCGCGTCTTGCCGCAACCGGTGGGACCTTTCAGCATCACCGGCAGGCGCTTTCTGTAAGCGGCCTCGAAAATCGCGACTTCATTACCCTGCGGTTCGTAGTACGGCGCCGCATCGCCGCTGTGAGGCATTTGCACGATGTCGTGCTCGACACCGCGAATCCGGTTTACCGCTGTCTTCATCTATCTTTCCACCTCAGCCCCGCAGGGCACAGAATTCACAGAGAAATTTGCAATCGGTAACCCACCGAAACCCAGATCTCCGTGTTCTCTGCGATCTCCGTGGCAAACGACATCCGCGTCTGCGCTAGTCCGTCATGCGCCCTTCGCGAATGCAGCGCGTCTTGATGTAAAGATACACATGCCGCGCGGTGCGCACCGCCATTTTCTCGGGCGCACGGGGCAACGCCTCCTGCCGCCCCATGTTAATACAGTTCTGGTAATACATAAGTTCCCGGCAGTTGTCACGGATCGCGGTCCACGAAGGCTCGCCTTTCACCAACACCTTGAATACCTCGAGTATATCCGCGCCGGCGGCGGGAAGCTGCTTTTTCCCCTCGGCGGCAATATAGGCGCTCACCAGCCGCGTAACGAGCGCGATCGCCTGGGCGACGGTCGCAGCGAGCGGCAGCGTTTGCGCAGCGGCCAGCCGGCGCTCGAGGCCGATGAGTTCGGCATCGACTTCCCGAAAAACCTCCGGCAATTGGCCTGCGTCCCGATTACGGTCTAGAATCAGCATCGGCTCATATTATCATACGGCGAGGCGAGCAATGAATAACCCTATGATTAAAATGATAAAAATCAACGGGCTGCAATACCACCCCAACCGCGACCCGCAAGTCTATCGGCGCGCGGTCCAGGAACCTTTCCGGATCGAAGCCGTGCTCGGCGCAAGCGGCACGGCGCGTTGCACGCTGCGCGACGCAAAGAACCAAGTCATTGCGGAAAAAGCGCTCGCCCTTCCCGCCGTGTTCGCCCATGAATTGTCTTTCCCCACGCCGGGAACGCGGCTGGTGACGCTGACGGTCGAAGGCAATGGCCAGAAACTTTCCCGCGATCTGCGACTCGACGTGGTGGAAGCGGCGCATCGCTGAGCCCGCAGCCCCTCCCCAGACCCGCAACCCCGTCACCGGCTGTTTTGCGAGAGCCATCTATAAACGTAACTCATTGTTTTTATTGATTTTTTTATAGTGCAGGCTGGCGCACTATTCCGCGACCTTGCCCAACAGGCTCACCACGTCGGTCTGATTGCGGATCATCTGCTCGGGAAAGACCACGGTGATGGCGTCGACGGGGCAAATCGACTGGCACAGTCCGCAGTACCAGCATTCGTCCGGATACTTGATCACCGGCAGCGTTGCGCGATCATCCTCTTCCTTGTAGATCAGGTCGCCGGGGCAGATCCAGTCGCACAGATTGCAGCGGACACAGGTCCCGGCGTCGATGCGGATCGGATGATGCGCGGCTTCGGCATTTTCCGGCATAGCATCTCCTAAACCGTGGCCGCGGAACGCGCAAAAGCGTCCGACAGCGGACGATCGGTGGACAGGGTGCGCACCGCGGGACCGCTCACGCCGCGCTCGACGATGACGAACTTGCGCCAGTTGGCGTCGTCGGTTTGCGGATAATCGAGCCGCCGGTGCGCCGAGCCGGTGCGCGTTTCCCGGCGCGCGAGCGACGCGGCGGCCATGATCTCGGCGTTGAGGCGGATGTTTTTCGATTCGTGGATGCGCATCACGCCGTGCAGATCGTCGGCCTTGAGCCGGGATTCGCGCCGTGCCAGCGCCCGCAGCGTATTGAGCGCGAGCTTCAGCCCCTTCTCGGTGCGGCGCACGCCGACGTAATCGGTGACGACCCGGCGCGTCTCGTCCTCGAGCTGCTGCCACGACGCGCCTGCGGCGCGTTCGAGACAGGCTGCAGCCTGGGTCCGCACCGCCTGCGCTGCCGCCTTATCGATCGCGGGCAGGCTGCCATTGCTCGCGCGGATGCGGCCCACCGCGCCTTCGCCTGCGATGTGGCCGAGCACCGCCGCGCCTGCGATGCCGCCGCTGACGGTGGCGCAGTCGCCGGCGGCAAATAACGCCTCGATCGAGGTCTCGCCGCGGACATCGACCGCAAGACCGCTGCCGCGGAAATAAACGCCGCTGCGCCGGATGCTCAGTTCCGAAACCGAAATCTCGACCGGCTCCGTGCGGAAATCAACACCTTTCTGCTGGTAGAAGGCCGGCAGCGTGTAGCGGTCGACCTGCAGTGTCGCCTCCATGTGATCGAGCATGTCGGGCGGCAGATGGCGGCAGTCGAGATAGAGCGGCCCGTTGCCCAGCAGATACTCGTTGATCGCGGCGTCGGCGATCACCGCGCGGCGCGCGTTTTCACCCTTCTTGTCGTACTTGAACATGAAGCGTTCGCCGTGCCTGTTGACGAAATGCGCGCCGAGGCTCACCAGCGCGTTCAGGCCCTGGCAGGAAAAACCCTTGGGGGTGAGCGTCGCCTCGACCGATTCCATGTTGGCGAGTACCGCGCCAGCGCGGTAACCCATGGCATGCGCATCACCGGTGTTGTAAGGGAAATGCCAGCTGTCGAAAGCCAGCCCCGAGGCATTGCGCGAAATGCGGTTGACGTCGCCGGCGGCGAGCACCACGGCCTTGGCGCGGATCGCATACCACTCGCCGCTGCGGAAATTGAAGGCGAGTGCGCCATAAGCGCGGTTGTCCTCGACCAGCAGCTGCACGACCATGGTGCGCATCAATACCGCCGCCTTGCCTTTGCGCACCCGCTCGCCGATATGCTTCTTGAAATCGGTGCCGTCGAAATTGATGTGATAGGTCCCCGGCAGCCCGAACGAGCGCAGCCGATAGTAGGTGCCGAGCCTGGGATCCCTGAAATCGATGCCGAACGATTCGAGCTTGCGGAAAATCCGCGGCATCTCGTGTATCACGCGGCTCGCCACTGCCATGTCGACGATGCCGTCGGTGAGTTCCGGAACGTGTTTGATCAGAAATTCCGGCGTGTCCCATTCGGGCCCGCTGTCCATCACCGTCAGATAATGGTCGACGCCGCAACCGATGCTGCCGCAATGGTCGAGCACCTTGCCCTTTTCGCAGATCACCACCTTGAGACCGGCCTCGAGCGCGGGAATCGCCGCCATGCTGCCAGCCACGCCGCCGCCGACCACCAGCACGTCGGTGTCCAGCGTGTTCCAATCGTTTCCCATTGCGCTCATGCCGTCTGTGGAACCACCGCGGCAGCCACTACTGGATTTCCTTCACTGCCGTCTTGAGTATCGGCGACAGGCTCACCCCCGACCGGGCAAGCTGCTCGATCAGCTGCTGCTGTTTCGCACCCTCCATCGGCGCTACCGGCCGCTCGCCTTTCTTCGACTCCTCGAGCAGCGCGGGATCCTGCATGGCCGCAATGGCCGCGGCGCGGAACGCAGCGACCGCCTGGGGATCCATGCCGGGCGGGCCGATGTAGCTGCGGTGCGTCTCCAGAATTGTCGCCATCGCGCGCACCGTGTCCCGCTTGGCGGCAGGCACGATCTCGGTCACGACCGGGATATTCGGATAATCCGGCGACTTGAGCGAGGTCACCATGAGGATCGGGTTTTTGTCGCCCGAGCGTATCGGCCCCAGCGATTCGCTCCAGCCGGTGATGTGCCCGTCGCCGTCGCCCTTGATCACGGCGAGCGCGGTATCCGCGTTGCCCTCATAGCCCGTGACCGCCTTGACCTTGAAGCCCAGAGCGTCGGCAAGCACCGCCATGGTGTAGAAATCCTCGTCGGTGCCCTGGGAAGGATAGATGAATGGGCGACTGAGCTTGCGCACGTCCTGGATCGATTTGATCGCAGACTTGCCGCCGACGCACAGCACCCGCGGTTCGCTCGTGACGCGCCCGAGAAAGGAGAATTTGGTTGGATCGAACGTCGCCCCCGGGCTGCCCGCGAGCGTGGCGAGGATCAGGGTGGAGACGTTGCCGAAAAAAACCTCCAGGCCGTTCGGCTTCGCGCGCCAGATATGGTTGGCGGCCTTGAGGCCGCCGCCGCCCGGCATGTTGACGATCCGGACTTCGCGCGCGCCGGCATGCTTCTGCAGGTATGGCTGGAGCAGCCGCGCGTAGCGCGTGTGGCCGCCGGCGGGACCGCCGGCCACGTCGATGATGATGACCTTGTCCTTGTAGTAACCCGTAGCCTGGGCAAGGACGCGCGCGGGGCCGCTCATGGCGACGGGCGCGAGTGCGCCCGCGAGCACCATTTTTCTGCGGTTGGGTTGCATAACCGGTTTCCTCCTTTTGTTCCAGTACGCTCATGCAAACAGCGGCGCAAGCAGGCCATGATACGGCTGCATCTGCAGCGCCACCACGAACAGCAGGTACATCGCCGCCGTCAGCACCGCAGTGTAAACCAACCCCGCTTGCCACGAATACTGGCGCGACAGCGCGAAATACGCGGCCGTGAACGCAAATGCCGCGGGAAAAATCCCGATCGCGAAAATCAGCGCGATAAACGCGCCGACGATGGCGAATGCGCCCGCCTCGCTGCGCCAGGCAGACTTCCCCGCCGTTTGCGCCTTCGTCTGCTGCGGCACTTCTCCCGTCTCTTTCACCGACGGCGCCCGCACCGAAATCACGTCCAGCCGCAACTCGTCGGTCGGGCGCAGGTTCTGCCACAGGATCTGGGCCGCTGTCAGGATGATGCCGAAAATCGCGAGTGGCAGCGGGATCATCCGCGCACGCGGGCCGAAATCCTGGCACAGCCAGATCACGCCCGCGAACACAGCGAGCAGCGCCGCGGCAACCAGGTTTTCCTGCGCGCGCCGGCTCACGACGCCGCCTCCGCCGTCCGCCTGCGCTGCCAGCTCCGGATAAACGGCAGCGCCGCGGTCACTGCCACGAATACCAGCATCGCGAGCGCGATCGGCCTCTGCAGCAGGAAGTCCTTGCCGTAGAGCGTGAGCGAAATATGGAGATTGCGCTCGATCATGACGGCGAGCACCATGCCGATGACGAAATTGGCCCGCGAGTAGCGGTATTTGTCCATCACGTAACCCAGCACGCCGAACACGGCAGCCACCAGCACGTCCTCGATGCGCCCGCGGGTAGCGTAGGCGCCGACGAAACATACCGACAGCACGACAGGCACCATGAGATTGGCCTCGAGGCCCGGCAGGCGCGCAAGCCACGGCGTGATGCCCAGACCCAGGACCGTCACCACGATGTTGGCGATGACGATGATCCACACCATGCTGAAAACGAGATCGAGGTTCTTGGTGAGCATCTCCGGACCCGGAACCACCCCCAGACCGATGAACGCCACGAGCAGCAGCGCCATGCTCTCGCCGCCCGGGATGCCGAAGGCGAGCGTCGGCATCAGGCCGCCGCCCTCGTTCGCTCCCATGGTTGCGTCCGGCGCGATCACGCCTTCCACCGCGCCTTTGCCGAAGCGCTCGGGGGTCTTCGACGTCTGTGCCGCCTGGGCGTAGGCGGCCAGCCCCGCGACGCTCGCGCCCACACCCGGCAGCACGCCGATCCACAGCCCGAGCAGGCTCGAACGCACCACCAGCCACCAGTGGCGGAAGCCGTCTTTCACGCCCTGCCGTACCGTGCTGACCTCGGTCACCAGCGAGCGGTCCACGATGGGCGTGCCCTTGATGGCGAGCTTCATCATTTCCGAAACCGCGAACAGCCCGATCATCGCCACCGGAAACGAAATGCCGTCCATCAGGAACTCGCTGCCGAAGGTAAAGCGCGGCGTCGCGGTCACCACGTCCATGCCGATGAAAGCGACGAGCACGCCCAGCAGGCTCGCGATGAGGCCCTTCATGAGCGAGCCTTCGCTGAACGTGGCGATGACCGTGAGCCCCCACAGCGCCATCATCAGATACTCGCTCGGCCCCAGCGCGAGTATGACCGGACGGATGAGCGGAATGCACAGTGCCAGGAAAACCGCGCCGATGACCCCGCCCAGCAGTGCACCGGTGGCGGAAGCCGCGAGCGCCCGTTTCGCCTGCCCCTGCTTGGTCATGGGATAACCATCGAAGCACAGCGCAAGACCCTTCGCCGAACCGGGAACGCTGAAAAGTATGCTGGTGACCGAATCGCCCCAGATGGTGGCGATATGCGCGCCGAGCAGCAGCGCGAGTGTCGCGGCCGTCTCGAACCCATAGGTGAACGGCAACAGCAGCGCCATCGCCACCACGCCGCCCAGGCCCGGCAAAATGCCGATGACCAGTCCGTACACCACGCCGATCAACATGAACAGCATGGCCTGCGGCGTAACCAGCGCAGCAAAGCCGCTGACGATCGCTTCTGCAAGCATGTGCGGACGATTCCTCCTGAAGGGGCTGCCTCGACCGCCGACACCCCGCCGGCCTGCGCGCCGTCGATTTTCCGAAAAACGCTGCAGCCGCCCGGCGAACCGGTCACCGACAGTCTAGTGCGTCGGAAACGGCCACGCAATCAAACCCTGTTGCAAAAAAGTTCTCACAGCAGGACCGGCTTGTCCGGCAACTCGTCGGGATTGGGATTGGCACCCTGCGCCGGGAAATGGCGCGCCAGCAGGTCGGTGATCTCACCGATACCGGCAAGCGCGCCTTCTTCGTACTTCCCGTTGCGGAATGCCTGCTCCATCCTGTGGCAAATCGCCTCCCACTCGCGCGGCGGCACTTTGGCGCTGATGCCGCGGTCGGCGACGATCTCTATGCAATGGTCGACGAGCTGGACATAAATCAGCACGCCGCTGTTGAATTCGGTATCCCACACACCCAGCCGCGCGAACATTTCCAGCGCGCGCTGGCGCGGTGTCACGCCGCGCAGCAATGGCAACAGCGCCAGATCGGACTCTACCACGAACCTGAGTTCGCCGCGGTGCACCGCTTCGGACGCCCTGATCGCCGCTTCGATACGTGCAAGTGTCGCCTTTGGAAAAGCGCGGGCGGCGATCCAGCGCGGCGAAACGAGATGCCTGATCACGCGCCGCAAGTTCATGCCTTCACCATCTGCCACTGGCGCCGCCACCACCCGAGGCGCCGCCACCACCCGACCAGCCGCCCCCCGAGGACCAGCCGCCGCCGAACGGTCCCGGCGACCAGCCACCCCAGCCGCCACGGCCGGGTCCGCCCGCATCGCCACCTGCAAAAAGGCCGAGCACGAATACCAGAACGCCGACACCGAAAGCGATCGCGAGCGCGCTGGTGATCGCCCACGCCATCAAACCGCCGATCGTGCCGAGCAGTGCTGCACCGAGGAAGCGGCCGAACAGCGCGCGCAGCACTTTTTCCACGACCAGCAGCAGGATCAGCGCGGGAATCAGGTAATCCGACCAGTCCGGCGCGCTCCCGCGCGCGGTGCGCGGCGGCGGCAATGCTTCTCCGTCGATCACTTTGATGATGCGCTCGACACCGGCGCTGATCCCGCCGTAGAAATCGCCCTGCCTGAAGCGCGGCGCGATATCTTCATCGATGATGCGCCGGGCCACGGCATCGGGCAACACGCCTTCCAGGCCGTAGCCGACTTCGATCCGCAACGCCCGGTCGTTTGGGGCAATCAACAGCAGCACGCCGTCGTCCATGCCTTTTCGCCCGAGCTTCCATGTCTCCTCGACGCGCACCGCATACTGCTCGATGGTTTCCGGCCGGGTGGTGGGAACGATCAGCACCGCGATCTGCGAACCCTTGCGCGCCTCGAAGCGGGCAAGTTTGCGTTCCAGCGCTTCGCGTTGTTCGGGCGACAGCACCGCGGCGAGATCGGTGACCCGCGTCTTGAGCGGCGGCACGGCAACCTGTGCCGCCGCCGACAAGACGGCAAACAGCAACGCGGCCGTGAGCAAATACCGCGGCAAGGTGCGCAGCCTCATCGGGCATCACTTGCCGGGGAGCGGATACTCGCCCGGTGCACTGCCGGCAGATGCGGGCGCGGCAGGCGCGACCGGCCTGCCGAAATCGACCTTGGGCGCCCTGCTGATCTCCTTCTCGTTCTCGACCGTGAACTGGGGCCTTTCCTTGAAGCCGAACAGCATCGCCGTCAGGTTGCTGGGAAAGGAGCGCACCACGACGTTGTACTCCTGCACCGCTTTGATATAGCGGCCGCGCGCCACTGCGATGCGGTTTTCGGTGCCCTCGAGCTGCGCCTGCAAATCGCGAAAATTGGCGTCCGACTTGAGCTGCGGGTAATTTTCGACCACCGCCAGCAGCCGCGACAGCGCGGAAGTGAGTTCACCCTGGGCCGCGGTGAATTTTGCGAATGCCTCGGGATCGTTGATGAGATCCGGCGTGGCCTGGATGGAGCCGACCTTGGCGCGGGCATTGGCGACGCCGAGCAGCACCTGCTGTTCCTGGGCGGCGAAAGCCTTGACCGTTTCCACCAGATTGGGCACCAGATCGGCGCGGCGCTGATACTGGTTCAGCACTTCGGCCCAGCTCGCCTTGATCTGCTCGTCGGTCGACTGCAGGGTGTTGTAGCCGCAGCCGGAGAGCAGCAGGGTTGCAGCCAGCATGATCAGCGTCGTCAGGCGTCGCAGCATGGCGTTCTCCTTTTCGGGTGATTTTCAAAGTCTAGATGGTAGCGGATTTTCCGGATTGCAAGTCCTGCATGACGCTCACCGCATAGCACAGATCGGTCCATACCTTGGCCTTGTCCTGCGGATTGCGCAAAAGATAAGCCGGATGGTAGGTCACGATCAGCGGAATGCCGCGGTATTCGTGCAATTTTCCGCGCAGGCTGGCAACACTCGCTTCGCGCGCCAGCAGGTTGACCGCCGCGACCTTGCCCAGCGCCACGATCAGCTTCGGCTGGATCAGCTCGATCTGGCGATGCAGATACGGTTCGCAGGCAAGCGCTTCCTGCGGCTCCGGATCGCGGTTGCCCGGCGGGCGGCACTTGACGACATTGGCAATGTAGACGTTGTCACCGCGCTTGAGCCGGATCGCCGCGAGCATGCTGTCGAGCAGTTTGCCAGCCTGGCCCACGAAAGGTTCGCCCTGCGCATCCTCATCGGCGCCCGGGCCTTCGCCAACGAACAGCCAGTCGGCCTGCTCGTCGCCGACGCCAAATACCGTCTTGTTGCGTGCGGCGTGCAGCGGGCAGGCAACGCATGCGGCGACGCTCGCCTTGAGTTCGGCCCAGTCCATGCGCATGATGGCGGCGCGCCGCTCATCGATGGGCGCAAGATGCGAGGCGTGCAGCGCGGCGCCCCCCGCATCCCGCTTGTCGTTCGCACGCGCCCCGTCTTCGGCCCCGGCCACCGCAGACCGGGTGCGCAAACGCCACACGGGCGTCAAACCCATCTCTTCGAGCATGGTTTCGCGGCGCCTCTTCAATCGCGACCTCTATACTTTCGCCTTGCCGTCACGCCCACCATCCAGGGCAAGCTCCATCACCAGCGCATCCTCGCGCCCGGCAGCGGCCGGATAATACGCACGACGCAACCCGATCTCGGCAAAACCGGCGCGGCCATAAAGCGCGCGCGCCGCCCGATTGGACGGCCGCACTTCGAGATAGATTTTTTCCGCCATGTGATTGCGGGCGAGATCGATGACGAACTGCAGCAGTGCGCTGCCCAGACCGCGGCGCTGCCAGCCGGGCGCGATGCTCAGATTGAGCAGATGCGCCTCGCCGGCGGCGATCATGACCACGCAGTAACCGATGATGGCGCCGCCATCTTCGACGATCCAGCAATGATAGCCGGCGGCGAGCGAATCGCTGAAATTGCCGCGTGTCCACGGATACGGATAGATCGCGTTTTCGATTTCCGTCACGGCGTCGAGATCGCGCGCGGTCATGCGGCGGTAACGCGGCAAGACATCGAGACGGGCACTCATTTTGTCTGTCGCTCATCGATGCGCAGAGCCACCTTGTCGCGAAGGTACAGTGGTGCCGCCAGCGCCGCGTCCACTCCCTTGCCCTGCTCGAACAGCAGCACGGCAAGGCGCGCAATGTCCCGTGCGTGGGGAAAAACTTCCGGCAGCGCGCCACTCAGGCAGCCGCCGTAACGCTGCATCAGCGTCTCGCGGTACGCCGCGAAACCGCTGCCACAGCCCAGCCAGGGGCCGGCAGGCAGCAGCGGCGCCTGCGCCGGCGGCCACAGCGCCGGTTCGCAAACCGTTTCCCATGCGCCGCCCGATCTGTCGTAGGCTGCGTGATAGATTTCGTGCATGCGCGCATCGAGGCAGCACACGACACGTTCGGCGCCCGCCGCTTCCGCCATCGCCTGCAGGGTGCAGATGCCGGCTACCGGAATGTCTGCGGCAAATGCGAGGCCCTGCGTGACGCCGCAGGCAATCCTCAGTCCGGTAAACGAGCCCGGCCCCCGGCCGAATGCGATGCCGTCGAGCTCGCCGATCCGCAGCGCCTGCCGCATCAGCAGCTCGTCCACCATGCCGAGCAGCAGTTCCGAATGGCGCTGTCCGGCATGCGCTTCACACGCATCGATCTCGCCGTCACGCCATAACGCGACCGTGCAATATTCGGTGGAAGTGTCGAGTGCGAGGATTTTCAAGGCGATTTCGCCATGCGCCGCTGCGCATGGGACTGGATTGTGGAAGCCCTCATTTTAACCCATACGCCACCGGCCCGTTCCGGCGCGGACCGTCCGTCGCTCACCGCCGCCACGGTCCGCAACCGCAGGAAAGCGTCCCGCTCTCAATCCAGTTTGATATCGGCGGCTTTGGCGACTTTCGCCCATTTTTCCATTTCGGCCCTGATGAACGCCGCGAACTCGTCCGGCGCATTGCCGGACGCCATCGCCCCGAGGGCCAGCAGGCGGTCCCTGGTTTCGGGCGTTTTCAGGCTTTTCGCCAGCGCTTCGTTGGTCTTCATCACGATCTCGCGCGGCACGCCGGCGGGCATCACCACGCCATTCCACGACGAGCCGTCGAATCCTTTCACGCCGGACTCCGCCACTGTCGGCAGCTCCGGCAGCGGCGGAAAGCGCTCCTTGGTGGAAATGGCAAGCGCTTTCAGCTTGCCAGCCCTGACGTGGGGCATGACACCGATCGCGGTGTTGAAAGCGAGCTGCACCTGGCCCGCGATCTGGTCGATGACGGCGGGCGCCTGCCCCTTGTACGGCACGTGCACCATGTTCGTTCCCGTCATCCACTTGAACATTTCCATCAGCATGTGCGGACTGGTGCCGTTGCCGGTCGAAGCATAGATCAGCTGCCCCGGCCTCGACTTGGCGAGCGCCACCAGTTCCCGGACGTTCTTCACCGGCAACGACGGATGCACGGTCAGCATGCTGGGCAGCAACGCCATCAGCGTCACGGGCGCGAAGTCCTTGAGCGGATCGAAAGGCAGTTTCCGGTAGATGCTGGGCGAAATGCTCTGGGCAACGGTCATCATGCAGATGGTGTAGCCGTCGGGCGGCGACTTCGCACACAGGTCAAAGCCGATGTTGCCGCCCGCGCCGGCGCGATTGTCCGCGACGTACTGCACGCCGAAATTCCTGCTCAGCGTGTCGACGACCATGCGGCCGATGATGTCGGTCGGCCCGCCCGGCGGGAACGGAATGATGACGCGCACCGGCCTGGCCGGATAGCTTTGCGCCGCCGCCGTCCCGGCGAACATGCCTGCCATCACGGCAGATAACAGCATGCAGCCCAGCGATGTCTTGAATTTCATGCCCGTCTCCTCGAAACGTTGATGGATGGCATCACGATACCCCCGTCTTTTCCGGACCGCCATTCGGGAAAAGCGCGCGGCGTTGTCAATCCACCTTGACGCCGGCGGCCTTGATGACCCGGGACCATTTCGGCGTCTCCGCACGGATCAGCGCGGCAAACTCCTGGGGCGTGTTGGCGACGATATCGCCGCCTTCGCCCTCGAAACGCTTGCGGACCTCGGGCTGCCCCAGCACTTTCACGATATCAGCATGCAGGCGTGCGACCAGATCCTTCGGCGTGTTGGCCGGCACGAACACGCCGTACCAGTTGACGGCCTCGAAGTCCCTGATTCCGCTCTCGGCCACCGTCGGCACCTCGGGCAGCGCGTCGATGCGTTTTGCGCCGGTCACCCCCAGCGCCTTCAGCTTGCGCGCCTTGATCTGGGGCAGCGCCGGCGGCGTGCTGCTCGCGTAGATCGCGATTTCACCACCGAGCAGCGCGCTCAGTGCCCGCGCCGCGCCGCTGTAGGGAACGTGCAGCATGTTGATGTGCGCTTCCGCCTTCAGCATTTCCAGAGAAAGATGGCCGATGGTACCGTTGCCGGGCGAGCCATAGGTCACCTCACCCGGCCTGCTGCGTGCAAAAGCGATCAGCTCCCTTGCGCTTTTTGCCGGAAACGACGGATGCGAAACGATGACGAGCGGCGCGGCGATGACCTGCGTCACCGGCGCCAAGTCTTTCACCGGATCGTACGGCAGCTTGGGAAACAGCCCCGGCGCCACCGCGACGTTCGATGCCTGGCCGAGCACGATGGTATAACCGTCGGCAGGCGCTTTGGCGGCGGCATCGAGCCCGATCGTGCCGCCGGCGCCCGGGCGATTGTCGGCAATCACCTGCACGCCCCACAGTTCGGCGAGTTTCTGGGTGATGGTGCGCGAGATGAGGTCCGTGCCGCCACCGGGCGGAAACGGGATCACCCAGCGCACCGGTTTGGCCGGATAAGGCTGGGCGAATGCCGCGCCCGACAGCACGCCCGCGGCCAGCAGCGGCAATAACAACACGTTTTGCAGCATCGTCTGCAGTTTCATGTTTTTCTCCCGATCATCGTCCGCACGTCAAAAATCTAGCCATCTGCCGCCACGACGATTCCGGCGGCGATCAGACGTGCTATCGCTTCCGCGTCGTACCCCAGCCCCGCCAGAACCTCGCGCGTATGCTCGCCGACTTTGGGCACGTCGAGCCGCGTGCCGAAACGCCGGCCGTCCATTTCCACCGGCAGCACCGGCACCTTGGTTTTCGTGCCATTTGGCAGCGTCACCGGCGCAAGCCCGCCGCAGGCATTGAGATGAGGATCTTCGAACAGGTCCTCGGGCTTGGCGATCGGCGCGAACGGCAAGCCCAGCGCCTCGCATTTTTCCATCAGTTCCTGCTTGCTCATCCTGGCGAAGATCTCGGTGACGACGGGCAGGATGTGCGGTCGCGCCTCGACCCGTTGCGGGTTGGTCTTGAGCGCCGGATCGTCCAGAAGCTCGTTCAGTCCGAAAGCCTCGCAGAATATTTTCCACTGGGTATCGGTCACCACGCCGACGAACACCAGTTCGCCGTCGCGGGTCTTGAAGTTGTCGTAGAGCGCCCAGGCCCGCACGCGGTCGGGCATCGGCTTTACCGGCTTGCCCGTCATCAGCCCTTCCATCATGTGCTGCGCCATCAGAAATGCATTGTTCTCGAAGAGCGCGCTTTGCACGTACTGGCCTTTGCCCGTATTGCCGCGCTGATGCAGCGCGGCCAGGATCGCGATAGCGCCGAACATGCCGCCCATCACGTCGTTGACCGAAGCGCCGGCGCGCAACGGCCCGTAGCGGCCGCCGGTCATGTAAGCGAGCCCGCCCATCATCTGCACCACCTCGTCGAGGCCGGTGCGATGCTCATAGGGGCCGGGCAAAAAACCCTTGAGCGAGCAGTAGATCAGTTCGGGCTTCACCTGCCTGAGCGCCTCGCAGCCGAAGCCGAGCTTGTCCATGGCGCCGGGCCGGAAGTTTTCGGTGACCACATCGGCGCTGGCGATCAGTTTGAGCACCGCTTCGCGGCCCTGCGGCGACTTGAGATCGACGGCGATACTTTTCTTGTTGCGGTTGTAGGTCGGGAAAAACCCCGCGCCCGAAGCCGTGAGCTTGCGCGTGTGGTCGCCGTCGGGCGGCTCGACCTTGATCACCTCGGCGCCGAGATCGGCGAGCACCAACCCGCAGGTCGGCCCCATCACTACATGGCAGAATTCGATGACGCGCACACCCGCGAGCGGCAACGATGGCGACATCCGGTCTTCCCTCATTTGACAGCCGAGGCCGGAACAAAACCTTTGGGCACGCCCGCAAGCGGCACATAACCGTAGAGCGGTTCCGCCGGCATGCCTTCCTCGAGAATCTTGCGTGTCGCAAGCAATCTGCCAAGATCGACGCCGGTGCGCAGCCCCATCGATTCGAGCATGAACACCAGGTCTTCGGTGACAATGTTGCCCGAGGCGCCCGGCGCGAACGGGCAGCCGCCGAGACCCGCGAGCGAGCTGTCGAAAGTCCTGATACCGACTTCCAGCCCCGCCACCACGTTGGCAAGCCCCAGCCCGCGCGTATTGTGCAGATGCGCGCCGCCGAGCCGGTCGCCGATCACGGCGCGCACTTTTCTGAACACGCGCCTGAGCTGTTCGGGATTGGCATAGCCAGCGGTGTCGGCCAGCCCGACCTCGTCGCAGCCCGCTTCGGCGCAAGCCGCGGCAAGCCGCACCACCTCTTCTTCGCTCACCGCACCTTCGATGGTGCAGCCGAACACCGTCGCCAGCCCCGCTTCGATCCTGGGCCGCCGCGCTGCCGGCAGCGCATCGCGCAATTCGCAGATGCGCTTCGCTTCGGCCACCGCCTCTTCTGGCGTTTTGCGGATATTGGCGAGACTGTGCGATTTCGACACCGAGATCGGCAGCGTGATCTTGTGCGCGCCTGCCGCCATGGCGCGTTGCGCGCCCTTGAGATTGGGCGCCAGCACCGCGACCGTCAGCCCCGGGATCGTCAGCGCATGAGCCACCACTTCGGCGGCGTCGACCATCTGCGGTATCAGTTTCGGCGGCACGAATGAACACACTTCGATTTCGCGCAGACCGGCGTGCACCGCGGCGCTGATCCAGCGTTTCTTGTATTCGGTCGGCATGAAAGCCTGGGTATTCTGCAAGCCGTCGCGCGGCCCGACCTCGCTCACCAGCACATCGATGTCGTCGCTCATTTTTTTCCTCTTCACCGCGATTCGCCTTCCGAAACCGCAGGCGGCGACCAATGTAATACATTGATTTTAAACATATTTAATATGTGTTCAGGCAGCGGCGCGCGCTGTGCCGTTGGGCACGGGATAAACACCCGCGTCGCCGCCGAGCGCCCGCGTGAGCGCCGCGGCGCGCGCCAGCACGATGGGTCTGAAGCGCGCCACTGCCCGTTTGTCGAGCCGCGACAGCGGTGCGCTGACGGTCAAGGCGCCGACCAGCTGCTGTCCCGCGCCGAATACCGGCGCCGACACGCCGCCGAGATCGGCGATGCGATCGCCCAGCGAAACGAAAACCAGCTCTTTGCGGATGCGTTCGAACATCGCCCCTTTCGCCCCGGAAAATGCCAGCAACACCTTGCCGCCCGCGCCGCGTTCGAGCGGCAGATGCTCGCCCTGGCGCACATGATCGCGGATGCGCTGGGGCGACTCGATGCGGTAAAGACTGACGCGCACCTTGCCTTCGCGCACATGAAACGCGGCGGTCTCGCCGGTTTCGCGCACCACTTCCTGCAACACCGGCTCGACGATGTCTCCCAGATCGAACGCTGCCTGGTACACCGCCCCCAGTCGCGAGACCGCCGGCCCCAGCCGCCAGCTGCGGTCGGCGAGCCGCATCAGATAACCGCGGTTTTCCAGCGTGCCGGCAAGCCGCAATATCGTGCTCTTGTAATAGCCGGTGCGCCGCGCGAGCTCCGCCAGCGCCAGTGTATGGTCCCGCTCGTCGAAAGCGTCGAGTATCGCCAGTGCCCGCTCGACAGCGCCGACACCGCGCGCGGCGGCATTGGCGATATTTGCGGTTTTTCTGGAAGGGTTGCCCGGCATGCCGTGCTGTTTGGGAGTCAGTCATTCTGTCTGACAGAACATCGTTCTGAAAATGCTACGCCCAAAAACATGGACATTCAAGTCTTCGACTCGCTCGCGATACGGATTCGGATGCGGGACGGCGGCAAGCCGCACAGCGGGCCGCCACTACCTGGCAGCGAGGATGCTGCGGATGCCGCGCAATGCCAGATAGTAGCCAAAGACGCCAAAACCGGTCACCACGCCGCGGCTGACGCGTGCGATCTCCGACACCCCGCCGCGCCGTGCCGGATTCGAGATGTGCACCTCGATGGTCGGGAAACCCACCTGGGCAATCGCCGCCATCAGCGCCGGATAGCCCGTCGTGTAGCCCGCCGGATTGATGATCGCGGCGTCCACGCCACGGTTATGGGCATCATAGAAACGGTCGATGATCTCGCCTTCGACATTCGAATGGAAAATCTCGACTTCGAGCTCGAGCTCGGCCGCGTACTGGCGGATGTGCTCGTCGTATTCCGGCAGCGTCATGGTGCCGAAAACCTCGGTCTGGACCTTGCCGCGCATATTCATTCCGGCGCCGTGTATGATCAGAACCTTGGACATGCCGTTTTCTCCAGTGGACGGTGCAGAATATATCTGCCCACTTTACCGCAACGCCCCGCATCACGAAACAACGAACCCCGCAAAAGGAGACCCTCATGAACATCAAGCGCCACCAGCCGGGCCCCGTGCATTCGCGCGTCGTCGAGTTCAACGGCATGGTTTTCATCGCCGGCACCACCGCTGACGACCGCACCGCCTCATGCCGGGCACAAACCGAGGAAATCCTGAAAAAAATCGACGGCTTCCTCGCGCTCGCCGGCAGCGACAAGTCGCGTCTGCTCTCGGCGACGGTGTGGCTCGCCGACATCGGCGAAAAAAACGAGATGGACGCCGCGTGGCAAGCGTGGGTCGATCCCGCCAACAAGCCGGCGCGCGCCTGTGTCGAATCGCGGCTCGGCACGCCCGACACGCGCGTGGAAATCATGGTGACCGCCGCCCAATAGTGCAGTGGCCCCGGCATAGGCGCTGGCCACTGCAGCTCGCTCTTCGGCGTCAATATCGCCGGCCGCTGCGCGCCGCGCGCAGCCTGGAGAAAAGCGGCGAACCCGTCGCACTGCGGGGCGCTGATCCGCCCAATCTCGTCGGCACCGTCACGCCCGAAGCGCGCGCCGCCGCAACCGCTCAAGCCGTATTTGCGCGTGTCCAGCCGGCGCAAAACGACGCCGCTTGCCGGAAAACGCCGGGCTGCCGCCGACGAAACCGATCCCGAAGAAAGCCTTCATCCCTCGCAGCCATAGCGACCCTTCCCATTGTCATATGTAGCGTCCGCAATTTGCGCAAACCACGAGATGCTTTGCTCACTCCTGTCTTTTACGACTGCGCGCCCTTGCCGCGCGTTTCGATGCCGGCCATACGCGCGAGATCGCGATGGATGCGGGCGACGCGCTCGATCTGGCCGCGCGCGGGAAAGCGCTCGTAAAACCCCTCGACACGAAACGCGCGCCGCTGCTCGCCCCATGGCGCAAGGCGCTCGCTCCAGCGCTTGACGCGCCCCTCGGCAGGCTCGGCATCGGCGCGCGCCAGATCGGCGCACACACGGATCATGGCCTTCAGCGTGACGGGCTTGGTCACCATGTAATTGTCGTTGCCCCAGGCATCGCCCCATACCTGCTGCGCCGCCTTCAGAAAATCGCGGATGACGCCGTAATAGCGCTCCTCTTCGCGGTAGCTGTTGGTGGCGCGCTGGATTTTCTTCCAGTCCGCGCTCACCCAGCGATGCAGTTCGTTGAACAGCTCGGCCTGCAGTATCCACTTATCCTTCTGGCTGCGGCCACCGAGACGGTTGATGCGGTAGCGCAGCGGGCTGTCGGCCTCACTGTAGAGATCCTCCACCATGCGCGCCGCGAAACGCTTGTCGGGATCGGCCCACGACACGCGCTCATAAAGATCGACGAGGTGGCTTTTGTTGATGCGGGTCGGCGTCGAATTGATGATGACGAACATCTCGGCGGCAAAATCCTCGCTGCGGCCGTCGAAGATCACGCATGGCACGTTGATGCTGCTCGCCTCCGCCGGATGTTCTTTCAGATAGAAATTCAGGGCTGCCAGCCGGTGCTGGCCATCGATGATCAGATATTTTTCAGCGGGTTCCTGCAGATGGCCAACATCGTCCTGACCGGAGAGCGCGGTAAAGCGCAGGGTTTCCGCGGTGAACAGCAGCACCGTGCCGGGAATCGGCGGCTGGCTCACCGCCATTTCATAGAAGTTCTTGAGCTGGCGCACTTTCGCCCGCGACAGCTGGCGCTGGAAAGCCTGGTCGGTGTGCTCGACGCGTGCGATGAACTGCGCGATTTCGTCGTGCTGCGGAACGCTCTGCGGCGCGATCTGCTCGCCTTCGCCATAGAAGCGGCTGATGAAGCGGACCTTGCGCAGAATCTCTCCTGCAGGGCAGCTCGCGAAGTAGAAAATGCCGTCCTTCTGGCGTATCCGTGTTGCAAGCATGGCGTGGCCTCCCAGCCTTTTTCTTGTCCCGGTCTGCAAATCCGCCCCCCGGCGGGAGGCCCCTCCATTCTAGCCTTCGTTTCGGGATAACGCGAGAAATAGGGGCTGGTTGCCGGAGTGCGCTGCAGCACGCCGGCGGCAGGCCATGCCTCCATCATGCCGGATGCCGGCAAGCGGCGGGGGCGGCCGCAGCGGACGGGGTGTGAACGTTGCGGTCAGCGCCCGCGGTAGGGGCGGTAGATCTCGCGGTTGGCCTGATCGATATCGCGGCGCAAATCGCGGCGTTCCTCATCGGTCAGCCGGCGGGAACGATGCTCGTCGCGCTCGGGCGCGAAACGGCGTTCGCGGCGCATATCACCCGCCTCGCGCCGCGACGGGACGTCGGGCTGCGCGCGCTGCCCTTGCGCCTGGTGCCAGGGCGCAAATCCCTGCGACAGCACGGGCTGCGACCACGCCGCCAGCGCCACCACGAATGCGCCGAGCCATGCTTTCATTTGCCGTCCCCGGAACCCATCAGCACTTAACTGCTCCCAGTTGTGCCGCCCCCGCCAAACGCGTGCCGACGGCATTGACCCGCCAATGTAATCTATTAGACTACCGTCATCGGATGTGGCATTCAAACAGGATGTTTTTTTGTAACAATCTGTTTCAGAACCGACCGCGGCAACAAACACTTACCAAGCCACGGCCGGACGTTGCCGGAACAGCTTAAGATGGTTTCACGATGGAAAACAAGACCAGGATCCTGGTGGTGGACGACGATGCCCGGCTGCGCGATCTGCTCACCCGCTACCTCACCGAACAGGGATTCAGCGTGCGCGCCGTGGCCGATGGCGGCGAAATGAACCGCCAGTTGGCCCGCGAGCACCATGATCTGATGGTGCTCGACCTGATGCTACCCGGAGAAGACGGCCTGACGATATGCCGGCGGCTGCGTGGCGGCAACGAGAACATGCCCATCATCATGTTGACAGCCAAGGGTGACGACGTCGACCGCATCGTTGGCCTCGAAGTCGGCGCCGACGACTATCTGACCAAGCCTTTCAATCCGCGCGAGCTCGTGGCGCGCATCCAGGCCGTATTGCGCCGCCGTCCGCCCCGCACGCCGCCGGGGGCGCCGAGCACCGCAGTCGAGATCGTCGAATTCGGCCCGTTCCGTTTCAATCTCGCCTCCCGCAGCCTCGCCAGAAACAGCGAGGACATACCGCTCACCACCGGCGAATTTTCACTGCTCAAAGCGCTGGTGCAGCATCCACGCACGCCACTGTCGCGCGACAAGCTGATGGAACTCGCGCGCGGCCGTGAATTCGGCGCCTTCGACCGCAGCATCGACGTACAGGTATCGCGCCTGCGCCGCCTCATAGAGCCCGACCCCGGCAAACCGGTTTTCATCCAGACAGTGTGGGGCTTCGGCTACGTGTTCATCCCCGACGGCAGGAACAGTGAAACGTGAACGGTGAAATGTGAAGCATGAACTCGAAGGCATGCGCGGAATGCCAAGACACATTTTTCACTTTTCACTTTTCAC
>JBKBXX010000034.1:0-26838 GCA_046313915.1 Burkholderiales bacterium
CGGCTTTCACCAGCTCCGTCATATAGGGGCTGGGAACGGCGCTGTTGCACAAGTCGGGATAGATGGTCGCGGCGGCGGCACAGTGCACGTCGATACCGGAATGGTCGCGCTGTAGCAGCGGCCCGGCGGCAATGTAGCGGAAGCCGAAACCGTAGCGCACGGCGTTGTCGACGTCCTGCGGCGTGGCGATGCCGCGCTCGACCAGATCGATCGCTTCGCGCGACAGCGCGTGTTGCATGCGGTTGGCGAGAAAACCCGGAATGTCGAGATTGACGCGCACCGGCACCTTGCCGACGCTTCTGAGAATCGCGCTGACGTGGTCGGCCATCGCCTTGTCGGTGAACTTCGAGCACACCACCTCCACCGCGGGCACCAGGTGCGCCGGCATGAAGTAGTGCGTGCCGACCATGCGGCTTTGCGTCCTGAGGCCGTCGCCGATTTTGCCGATGGGAATCGCCGACGAGTTGCTGCACAGCGGAATGTCGGATCGCGCCAGCCGTTCCAGTTGCGAAAATACCTGGCGTTTCAAATCGAGCTTTTCGGGAATCGCCTCGATGACGATGTCGATTTCCGACCAGGGAAGGGTTTCCATTCCGCCGGATATGACGCAGCGCTCGGCCGCTTCCGCGTGCCCGAGCGCGTGTAGGGCCGCCTTGAGCCGCTGCGGCAGCGTTTCGAGCATGGCGTCGGCGGGGTTCACGATGTGGGCAGTCCAGCCGCAGGCGGCGAAGCTCGCGGCGATGTCCGCGCCCATGGTGCCACCACCGATGACCGCGATGGCATTTGCTGATTCGGGCATTGCTGACTCCGGATGACGTTATGGCAAAACGGTTATTTTAACTGCTTCCGCTATACTGTCCGGAAAAACAGGAAGACATCCATGCCCGGTTTCGAAGTCCTGGTGTTTGCGCCGCTGATCGTGGGGGCCGCCTACGTCATTTTTGGCATGGTCGGTTTCGGTTCCGTGCTGATCGCCACGCCGCTGCTCGCCCATCTGTTTCCGATCAAGTTCGTGCTGCCGCTGATCGTCATCCTCGACTGCATCGGCTCCTTCGGCATGGGCACGCGACTGCGCGCCAGCGTCAACCGCCGCGAACTCGTGCCGCTGCTGCCTTTCATGCTGGCAGGAATGGTGGCGGGCATTTTCCTGTTGGTGCGGCTGCCTGCGGGCGCGCTGCTCGCCTGCCTGGGCGTGTTCGCGCTCGTCTACGGCGCAATATATGCACTCAAGCGTGATGCGGCGCTGCGGCTCGCGCGCTGGTCGGCGGCACCGCTGGGGCTGGTCGCGGGCACCTCCTCCACCGTGCTCGGCGTCGGCGGGCCGATCTACGTCATGTATCTCGCGGGCCGCGGCTCGACGCCCGACCAGATCCGCGCCACCATGCCGGTGATTTTCATGTTCACCACCATCACGCGCATCGCGCTCTACGCCACGGCAGGCCTGTTCTCCCGCGACGTGCTGCTCACGGCAGCGGCGCTGCTGCCGGTGATGGCGCTCGGCATCTACCTCGGCCACCGGCTGCAGCTCAGGCTGCCGCGCGATACTGTGGTGCGCGTGATCGGCGTGCTGGTGATGGCCAGCGGCGTGTCGCTGCTGCTGCGGGCCTGGAGTCAGGCCGGAACCTGACGGCCGAGATGCGCCGCGATGCGGCGCACGCCCTCGGCGAGCACTGCCACCGGGCGGGTGTAGGCGAAACGCACGTGGCGCTCGGCGGCGTAAGTGCCGAAATCGATGCCGGGCGTGATCGCCACCCCGGCCTGTTCCAGCAATTCATGGCAAAAGGCAAAGCTGTCGCGCGTGAACGCCGCACATCCGGCATAAATGTAGAACGCCCCCTGCGGCACTTGGGGGATCTCGAAACCCAGTGCGCGCAATGCCGGCACCAGGTAATCGCGCCGCGCGCGAAATTCGCGCCGGCGCGCTTCGAGTATCGCCAGCGTTTCGGGCTCGAACGCCGCGAGCGCGGCGTATTGCGAAGGCGTTGGCGCCGCAAGATAGATGTTCTGCGCGAGCTTGTCGATTTCCCCAACATGGCGCGACGGCGCGACCAGCCACCCCAGGCGCCACCCGGTCATGTTGAAATATTTGGAAAAGCTGTTGATTATAAACACATTTTCAGCAAGCCCCAGCGCCGTTTCGGCCACGCCGTCGTAGACCAGCCCGTGGTAAATCTCGTCGACGATCAGCGCGCCGCCGCGCGCCTGCGCCAATTCCGCCATCGCCTTCAGTTGCGGCGCGGGAATCAGCGTGCCGGTGGGATTGGAAGGCGAAGCGACCAGCGCAGCGACGGTGCGGCTGCCCCAGTGCCGCGCCACGAGTTCGGGCGTGAGCTGGTGATTGCTGTCGGCACCGACCGCGACACCGACCGGCTCGCCTTCCATCAGGCGCACGAAATGCCGGTTGCACGGGTAGCCGGGGTCGGACATCAGCACCTGATCGCCGCGATCGACCAGCGCTGCGACCGCCAGCAGCAGCGCGCCCGACGAACCGGGGGTGACGATGATGCGCGAGGCCGGAACCGTCACGCCGTAACGCGAACGGTAGAAAGCGGCTATCGCCTCGCGCAGTCGCGGCAAGCCGAGCGCGGGCGTGTAAAACAGCTCGCCTTTTGCGAGCGCCGCGATGGCGGCTTCGCACACCGGCTGCGGCGTCGGAAAATCGGGTTCGCCGATTTCCATGTGTACGATGGAGCGCCCGGCGCTTTCCAGCTCGCGCGCGCGCGCGAGCAGCGCCATCACGTGAAACGGTTCGATGTCGCGCACGCGCTGCGCGAGCGGCAATGCCTTATTTTCCACGATCGGGAACTAGCATCCTCTGGCGGCGGGATCGCGCTGCAGGCTCATCGGCCCCGGGCCCGTGCCCAGCATTACCAGCAGCGCCCCCATCAGCGCGAGATTTTTCACGAAGTGGTGGAACTGGTTGAGCTGCTGCGCTTCGGGAAACGTCCAGTAGGGATGGAAGACCAGCGTCGCGGGAATCAGGAACAGGAACAGCGCCAGCGCGCCCCAGCGCACATACCAGCCGAACAGGATCGTGAGCCCTCCCGCGAGCAGGATGACGATGGTCGGCACCAGCAGCACCTCGGCCAGCGGCAGGCCTTTCGCCGCCATGTAAGCCGCGGTCTTCGAAAAATTGAACATCTTGTCGTAGCCCGACTGCAGGAATATGAACGACAGCAGGATGCGCCCCGCGAGCGGCGCCCATGTCTTCGACAGCGTGCACAGCGTTTCCATGAATCCCCTCCCTTGGTTACGGCAGACCGCTCGACCTGAAAAACCCGGCAGCCATCATAATACAGACCGATCCGGCACGGTTGCGAAACGCCGGGTTTGCGCTGCCGCCCCCGCCGCCTTACAGTAGCAGTAAAACATGCTTGCGGTCGGGCACGGCGAATTTTCTCTGGAGAAGACGAGATGGCTGTCACATTCAACCAAAGCACCGTGGCGGCGCAAACCCTCGCCGACGGCGTCTGCCGCCAGCGCCTGCTCACCGAAGCGCGGGTCGAGGGCAGCCGTGTCCTGCTCGACCGGTTGACGCTGGCGCCGGGCGCTGCCATCGGACTCGCGGTAGCCGCCGGCAACCTCGCCTGGTTCCAGATGCTCGAGGGCGAGACCGTGCTCGAACACGCGGCGGGCAGGCAGCATCTGACCGATGCCCACATCGTGTTTCTGCCTCCGGGCTTCAGCAGCACGTTGCGCAGCGCGGCGGCCGCCGCACTGCTTTACGCCGAAGTGCCCGACGCCGCGCGCTTCGATGCCGGCTTCGCTTCGAACCCGCCCGGTTTCCGCGTCGTCGACTGGACGCGCGAGCCGGTGCTCAACTCCGAGCACGATGCGCGCAAGCGCATCTATATCGTGACGCCCAAGCTCTTCGGCACCAAGGCGATCAAAGGCGAAATGATCATCTACCCCGCGGGCACCGAAGCGTCGAACCATCACCACGAAGGCGCCGAACACTTCATGTACGTGCTGCAAGGCCGCGGCACGGCTTTTGCCGACGAAAGACCTTTCCCGGTGCAAAAAGGCGACGTGATCCACTACGACGATCGCGAGCGGCACTATCTGAGAAGCGAAGGCGACGAGGACATGGTGTTCGTCGAATTCTTCGTGCCGGGCGAATACAGGACGATCTGGGCGCCCGGCGCCGCGGTCTGCACCTGGCTGCCTTCGGGGCGTGACATTCGCGGCGGCAGGCCGGTGCGCGAAATCGGGGCGCACAGCTCGGCGCTGGTCGGCAGCCCGCAGGACGTATAGCGGCGTTCCGGCTCGGCGCTTCCGGAGAAGTGCTGATCAGAAACGCCTGATGAATGAAGCGCGCAATGCGCGCTTCATCGGGGCCGCGCCCGCCGCGCCGTCTTGCGCGGCCCGCGCCCGCCGGTTCGCGGCCCGACGCCGCTCCTGCGCGCGCGCGACGCGGCGGGCATGGCGGAGGGTTCCCGCTCGGGCACCTGTTCCAGCGCTTTCAACCACGCCACGGCCTCGCCGTCGCTCGGCGCGCGCCAGTCGCCGCGCGGCGAAAGCGAGCCGCCCGATCCGACCTTGGGCGCGTTGGGCATGCAGCTGCGCTTGTACTGGCTGTAACGGAAAAACCGTTTGAGAAAAACGCCCAGCCAGCGCTTGATTTGCGCGATGCCATAAGCGTTGCGCTCCGCTTCGGGAATATCGGGCCAGTTGCCCGTGGCGCGATCGTGCCACGCGTTCCACGCGAGGAATGCGACTTTCTGCGGCGCGTAGCCGAAGCGCAGCGTGTAGTAGAGATGGAAATCCTGCAGCTCATAGGGCCCGATGGCGTCCTGCGTGCGTTGCGCCGGATGACCTTCGTCCTCGCCCGGCACCAGTTCCGGGCTGATTTCGGTATCGAGCACTTCCTTCAGGATGCCGCTCGCGGCGGTCCCGAGCTGATCGGTGTCCGCCACCCAGCGGATCAGATACTGCAGCAGGGTCTTGGGCACGCTTGCATTCACGTGATAGTGCGCCATGTGGTCGCCGACGCCGTAGGTGCACCAGCCCAGCGCGAGTTCGGACAGGTCGCTGGTGCCGATCACCAGTCCGCCGTGCTGGTTGGCGAGCCGGAACAGGTGGCTCGTGCGCTCGCCCGCCTGCACGTTTTCGAAAGTGATGTCGTGCACCGGCTCGCCCTGCGCAAAAGCGTGGCCGATGTCCTTCAGCATCTGCAGGCAGCTCGGCCGGATGTCGATTTCCAGCGCCTTGCAGCCGATCGCCCTCATCAGGCGGCGCGCCTGGTCGAGAGTGCGCGCGGTAGTGGCGAAACCGGGCATGGTGCAGGCGACGATGTGCTCGCGCGGCCAGCCCATGACGTCGGCCACTTTGGCACAGACCAGCAGCGCGTGCGTCGAGTCGAGCCCCCCCGAGACACCGATCACCATGCGCTTGGCGGCCGCCGCGCGCAGCCGCGTGGCGAGCCCCTGCACCTGGATCGCGAACACGTCGCGGCAGCGCGCATCGCGCACCGCCGGATCGCTCGGCACATAAGGGAAGCGCTCGTAGCGCCGCTCGAGCGGCACATGCGTCGCCGGCAGCCTCATTTCAAAGGAAACCGTGCGGAACTGCCGGTTTTTCTCGTGATGCACGCCGACCGCCTGCGAAAAGGAAGTCTGGCGCATGCGGTCCTGTACCAGGCGATCGAGATCGATGTCGGCGGTGATGAGCTGGCTCGAATAGGCAAAACGCTCAGTTTCGGCAAGCAGGGTGGCGTTTTCGCAGATCATGCCGTGCCCGTCCCATGCCATGTCGGTGGTCGATTCGCCGATGCCGGCCGCGCTATAGACATAGGCGGCGAGGCAGCGGCCGGACTGGTTCGCCACCAGCTCGCGGCGGTATTCGTCCTTGCCGAGGACGACATTGGACGCCGAAAGGTTGACGAGGACCGTCGCGCCGGCGAGCGCCGCGTGCGACGAAGGCGGGATCGGAACCCACAGATCCTCGCAGATCTCGACATGAAAAACGAAAGCAGGCAGATTCGCCGCGCGAAACAGCAACCCGCTGCCGAATGGAATGTCCTGCTGCCCGCACAGCTCGACGCGCTCGACGCGCGCGTAGTAGCCGGGGACGAACTGGCGCCGTTCGTAGAACTCCCGGTAATTGGGCAGATAGGTCTTGGGCACCACGCCGAGAATCGCGCCGCGATACAGCACCGCAGCGCAGTTGAACAACAGTCCCTCGACCTGCAGCGGCAGTCCGACCACCGATACGACGGCGCTATCGCGCGTCGCCTCCAGCACTGCGGCGAGCGCCTCGCGACTCGCGTCGAGCAAAGCCTGCTGGTGGAACAGATCCTCGCACGAGTAGGCGGACAGTCCCAGTTCGGGAAACGCGACCAGCACCGCGCCGCGCTGCGCCGCCTGCCGGATTGCCTTGATGGCTTGCGACGCGTTATGGGCGGGATCGGCAACGCGCACTTCGGGGATGGCGACCGCCACCCGCACGAAACCGTGGCTGTAAAGACTGAAAAACGGATGGGGTTTGGGCATATGCGCTGTCATGAAAAAAAGCGGGCGCCATGAGGATACCTCACTTCGCCGTACTTTAAAAAACCGGCTCGCGACGGGTGGCTTTGCGCCCCGTCCGCAGCCTTCCAGCGGGAGATGGCCCGTTTCCGCGCCCGTCGGCTGCCGCACGCAACGGCGATCCGGATAAAATGCCCATGGCGGAACCACTCGGCACCGATGGGGCATAACCCAATCGCGGAAAAGTGCATCATGGCCAAAGCGAAATTGTACGACGACCTAATCATGGAACACATCAAGCACGCCCGCAACTATCGCGTGCTCGATGACGCGAACCGCAAGGCGAACGGCTCCAATCCCCTGTGCGGGGACGACATCACCGTTTATGCCAGAATCGAAAACGAGCGGATCGCCGACATCGCTTTCCAGTGCGCGTGCTGCGGCATTTCAATGGCCTCCGCCTCGATCATGACCGAGATCGTCAAAGGCAGGCGCACCGGCGACGCAAGAACCCTGCTCCGTGCGTTCATCGCCCTGCTGGAGGGTCGCGCCGCTTCCCGCCCCCACGACCTCGATTCCCTGCAGCACGCGCTGCTTTGCGCCGTCAGCGACCACCCCGCGCGCACGCGCTGCGCCGTCATGCCGTGGGCCACGCTCGAAGCGGTGCTGGATGGGCGGCAGGAGCCGGTATTCGTGCGCTGACGGCAGGTCGCCACGCCGCCGTTCACGAGACCGGCTTGCCCCACTCGCTTTCGAAAAAGCGCTCGCCGACCGGTTTTCTCGCCCGCGGCCGCAGTTCCTTCTCCCGGGTTTCCTCGTCGAGCACGTCGGGACCGGCCTGATAGCCGATTGCGATCATCGCCATCGGCGTGTATTCGGCGGGAATGCCGAAAGTGGCGCAAACCTTCCCGGCGTCAAAGCCGCCCATCTGGTGCGCGGCCAGGCCGAGGGCGACCGCCTGCAGCACGATCGCCAGCGAAGCCGCGCCGGTATCGTATTGCGCCCAGCGGTTGGGTTTGCCGTTGTGGCCGAAAACGCTGCCCGCGCACGCCAGCATCAGCAGCGGCACGTTCTTCACCCATTTCTGATTGTTTTCGGACAGACAGTCGAATGCTTTCTGCCAGCCTCGCGGATCGTGGCTGCGGTCCCATATGAGATAACGCCATGGTTCGTCGCCGTTGCACGACGGCGCCCAGCGTCCCGCCTCCAGCAACGCGGCGAGCTGCCTGCGGCTGACGGTCCTGCCCGCGACAAAGGCGCGCGGGCTCCAGCGGCTCGCCAGCAGATCGTGAATGGGAACGGCGGTTACGGCTTTTTTCTCCAGCATGCCGGACTCCTTTCAGCTGAGGATTGAGGGTTCTTCAAGAGCTCGATCGCTTCATTTTAGAAAATCTCCGCGATCAGATGCGATACGCGCGGCGGCTCGCTGCCGACATGAAAAGCGCGCACCCGTTCCTGCAAGGACTGGTCGGCACGCGTGATGCGATGATGCTGGCGCAGATGCTCGGCCCACGATTCCACCAAAAAGAATTCGACATACCGCGCGGGATCGGCGGTGTCGTTGAACAATCCCCATGACGACGCGCCGTCGCGGCGGCGCACGCGCGCGAGTTCCCGCATCGCCGCGCCGAATGCCTGCGCCTGCGCGGGATCGATGCGGTATTCGACGATGACCATGACCGGACCGCGGTCCGGCGCAAGCTCGAGATCATCGTGCGTCTGCGGCGCCGGCCAGTGCGCAGCGGCCGCAGCGAGGGCATCCGGCGTGTCGAGCGAATAACGCCACGTCGCCGCCGCAGCGAGCAGCGCGCCGACTGCGGCCGAAATCAACGCGAATGCGATGCCGGTGCGCGCCGCCACCGCACCCCATAAGGCGGCGCCTCCCGCCATGCCGGCGGCGAATGCCACCAGATAAATCGACAACGCGCGGGCGCGCACCCACCCCGGCACCGCGGTTTGCGCCGCGACATGAAAAGTGGATACCACGGCGAGCCACATGGCGCCGGCCACGATCATCACCGGCGCGAGCCACAGCAGATCCCTGAGCAGCGCCACGGCCACCAGCATCGCGGCGTATACCACGGTCGCGCCGCGCACCAGCGCATCGCGTTGCAGTGTGCGGCGCAGCCGCGGCATCACCAGCGCGCCGCCCACCGCGCCTGCGCCTATGCACGCGAGCAAGGCGCCATACGTGGCGGCCTCGCCCTGCGCCTGGTTTTTCGCGATCAGCGGCAACAATGCCCACAACGCATTGGCGAACAGGAAAAAAGCCACCGCGCGCAGCATCACCGACTGCAACGCGTGCGCCTGCCGCACGTAGCGCATGCCGGCGCGCATGGCGCCGAAAAACCGCTCCGCCGGCAGCGTGCTGGACGACGGCTCGCGCTTCCAACGCGCAAGCACCGTCATCACGCCGAGAAAGGACACGGCGTTGAACAGGAAAGCCGCGGCGGGACCCGCCGCCGCCACGACCACACCGGCCAGCGCCGGACCGATGGCGCGCGCAAGATTCACGCCCAGGCTGTTGAGCGCCACCGCGGGTTGCAGCTCGTCGCGCGGCACCAATTCCGGCACCGTCGCCGCCCACGCCGGCGTCATCATCGCGGCACCGCTACCGAGCGCGAAGGTCAGCGCGAGCAGCAGCCAGGCATGGGTGAACCCCGCCAGCGTCGTGATGCCGAGCAGCAGCGCGCATGCCAGCATCCACGCCTGCACCCCGACCAGATAACGCCGCCGGTCGAGAATGTCGGCGAGCGCGCCGGCCGGCAGCGCCAGAAAAAAAACCGGCAGCACGGTCGCCACCTGCACCAGCGCCACCATCAGCGGATCGGTGGTGAGCGTGACCATCAGCCACCCCGCGCCGACTTCGTGCATCCAGGTGCCGACGTTGGACACCACGGTCGCGATCCACAGCGCGCGGAACAGCGGCCGCCCGAGGGGGGCCCACGGCGACGCCGGAGCAGGCGGGGAATGACTGGAAGACGTGTTCAATGGCCTGGTCAGCCCGGGTTTGTGCCGCGCAATTATTGCACAGGCCGCAGCGCACCCGCCCCGGCCGGCTTGCCGCACCGGCTCAGTTTTTGCGTGCGTCCAGGCTGAACGGCCCGGCGCCGAACGCCATCACATAAAGCATGCCGCCCATGATGGTGAGATTCTTCATGAAATGAATCATCTGGTTCTGCGCCTGCGCCGCATCCGCTGCCCAGAAATCGTGGAAGAAGAGCGTCGCCGGGATGATGAAAAGGAAAATCGCCAGCGCCGCGAGGCGCGCCTTCCACCCCACCAGCAACATCAGACCGCCACCGAGTTCGACGATGATCGCACCGACCAGCAACAGCTGCGCAAACGGCATGCCTTTGCTCGCCATGTAACCGGCGGTGCCGGCAAAACCGGTGATCTTGCCCCACCCGGAAATGATGAACATCAACGACAGCAGGATTCTGCCGGCCAGCGGTCCGTATTGCTTTACTGCCTCGCAAAGCTTGTCCATGTGCTTCTCCTCAGGTAGTTGCTTCATACACCGCCACTTCATGCCCGGCTGCGAGCCAGGCATCGATACCGCCTTCCAGCGGACGCACCCTTTTAAATCCCTTGTCCATCAACTGGCGGGCGACACGCGCCGCGCTCGCTTCGTTGGGTCAACTGCAGTAGACCACCACGTCGCGGTCGGGCGGCACCGTGCCGAGATGGACGTCGGGCGCAGCGATATCGACGGGAATCGCGCCGGGGATGTGCCGCGGATCCTGCCGGCGCGCGAGCGCCGAGCGGGCGTCGAGTATCGCTGGCCGCGCGCCTTGCGTGATCAACTGCTGAAGTTCCTCGACGTCGATCCGGACCATGCGCAGAAAGCGAATCAGCAGATAACGCTCGATCGCCTTGACGGCGACATAAAAACCGGCCGCCCCGGCGATCACGAGCAGCGCGCCGCTGCCCATGCGCTCGAGCCGGCCCAGCACCCACTCGATTTCGGCATAAAAAAATGCGCCCGTGGCAAGCGCGGCGCCCGCCCACAACAGCGCGCTCACGGCGCTGTAGAGCACGAAGCGCGCCACATCGAGTTTCACGGCGCCGGCAAGAGGAGGTGCGACCGTGGAAAAACCGGGGATGAATTTCGCCGCCATCAGCGACTGCACGCCCCAGCGCTCGAAAATGTTTTCGGTCTGCTTGATGCAGGAATCGGGTTCGATGGCGATCCGGCACACGGTGCGCAGCACGCGGTAACCATAACGCCGCCCGGCAACGTACCACGGCGCATCGCCGAGCAGCGATGCCACGACGGCCACCACCAGCAGCGGTGCCAGTGCGAGCTCGCCTTGCGCCACTGCGGCGCCGGCCACGATCAGCATGGGCACCGCCGGCAGCGGCACGCCCAACTGGGCCAGAAAAACATTGGCGAAAACGAGCAACAGGCTGTGCTGCGCGAGCAGCGCGCTCATGCCCTGCACGATTCTCTAGCCGCGGCCGCGCTTGAGTTGCGAGGCGATGGTCGCGACATGCCGCCCCTGGAACCGCGCGATCGCCAGCTCGTTGGCCGAAGGCTGACGCGAGCCGTCGCCGCCGGTGATGGTGGAAGCGCCATACGGGCTGCCACCGCTGATTTCGCTCACCGTCATCTGGCGCTGCTCGGAGTACGGCACGCCGACGATCACCATGCCCTGATGCAGCAGCGTGGTGTGAAACGACAGGATGGTGCTCTCCTGCCCGCCGTGCTGGGTGGCGGTGCTGGTGAAAACGCTGCCGACTTTGCCGATCAGCGCGCCTTTCATCCACAGCCCGCCGGTCTGGTCGAGGAAATTGCGCATCTGCGCCGGCATGCTGCCAAAGCGCGTCGGCGCGCCGAAGATGATGGCATCGGCTTCGGCGAGTTGCTCGGGCTGGGCGACGGGAATTTTGGCGAAAGCCGCGCGCGCGGCTTTCGCTCCGCTTTTCTCCAGCACCTCGTCGGAAACGAGCTCCGGCACCTGCCACAGCGTGACTTCGGCATCCTTGACTTCACGCGCGCCGGCGGCGACTTCTTCGGCCATTTTGTATATGTGGCCGTACATGCTGTAGAACACGATCTGGACTTTGGTCGTCATCTGATTTCTCCTTTGGGAACAAGACGGCAGCAAGTCCGCTTTCCGGGCTTGGGCTACCGCCAATAAATTGACATTGACTGAATGTATAAGCCCATAATATTACGCAACTTATCCCAATTAAATAAAAATGTTCTGATGATTTCGATCAGTTTTTCAGAATGAAATATCCCTTCGCTTCCGCCCACCGGGTCGCAGCTTACGGTTCTCCGCCGCCGAGCGCCTTGTAAAGCTGGGCGGCGGCGGCAAACCATGCCCGCCGCGTCTGCACCGTGGCCTGCTGCGCGGAGGATAGCTCGCGCTGCGCATCCAGCACTTCGAGATAGCTGGAGATGCCCGCCTGATAGCGGGCTTGCGCCAGACGCAAGCGTTCGGCCTGGTTTTTTTCCGCTGCCTGCTGGGCCTGCAACTGCCCGGCCAGATAAGTGCGCGCGGCGAGAAGATCGGCCACCTCGCGGAAAGCCTGCTGAATGGTTTTTTCGTATTCGGCGACGGCGACGACTTTGCGCGCCTCGGCGAGATCGACGCCGGCGGCAGCGCGACCGGCGTCGAACAGCGGCAGGCGCAGCGCCGGCTGGAAGCTCCAGGCGCCGCTGCCCGCATCGAACAGGCCGGAGAGCGCGCCGCTCGCCGTGCCTGCGCCGGCGGTCAGGGAAATCCTCGGCAGGAAAGCGGCCCGCGCAGCGCCGACATTGGCGTTGGCGGCGATCAGCTTTTGTTCGGCCGCCAGCACGTCGGGACGCTTGAGCAGCGCCTCCGAGGGCACCTCTGCGGCGAGATCGGCCACGATGCCCTGATCCGAAAAGGGGCGGCCGGCGGGCAGATCTTGCGGCTGCCGACCGACGAGCAGCGTGAGCGCATTGGCGGCAGCGGCCGACTGGCGCCTGAGATTCTCGAATTCGGCGCGGGCGAGCTCGAGCGTGCCGTCCGCCTGCAGGAAATCGAGGTCGCCGGCGAGCCCCACGTCGCGCCGGCGCGCGACCATCGTGCGGGTCTGTTCGCGGCTGAGCACCGTCTCGCGTGCCAGCGCTGCGCGCTCCTCCATTTCCAGCAGGATGAGGTAGGCATTGGCGACCTCGGCCACGAGCGCGAGGCGCAGCGAACGCCGCGCCTGCTCGCTGGCAAGATAACTCGCCAGCGCCGCCTCGTCGAGACTTTTCACCCGTCCCCAGAAATCCAGCTCGAAGGACGGCATCGAAAAGCCGACGTCGTAACGATGAGTGGTGAGCGGACGTCCGGTGAGGGAAAGGTCGCCCGGCGTGCGCGCCGAGGTGGCGCTGGTCGTGGCATCGACAGCGGGCAGCCGGTCGGCGCGCGCGATGCCATAAAGGGCGCGGGCTTCCTCGACTCGGGCCGCGGCAATCTTCAGGTCGCGGTTGTGTTCGAGAGCCGCGGCGATCAAGGCCCGCAGGCGCGGATCGGGAAAGAAATCTCGCCAGGCGAGCGCAACCGCCTGGCGCGCGCCGTCCGCCGCCACGGCCGACGGCCACTGCGCGGGAACCGGCGGCTCGGGCCGCCGATAATCGGGCGCGAGCGAACAGCCCGCCAGCACCGCGCCGAGGACAATGAAGGAAAATTTATGCATGATCGGTTTCCTCGTGGCGACGGCGACGGCCGGGAAAGATCTTGCGTACCACGACGAAAAACACCGGCACCAGGAATATCGCCAGCAGCGTCGCCGCGAGCATGCCGCCGATCACGCCAGTGCCGATGGCGTGCCGGCTATTGGCGCCGGCGCCGCTGGAGACGGCGAGTGGCAGCACGCCCAGGATGAAAGCGAAAGAAGTCATCAGGATCGGGCGAAAGCGCAGGCGGCAGGCTTCGAGCGTGGCTTGAGAAAGCTCCATGCCGCGCTCCTGCAGGCTGCGCGCGAATTCGATGATCAGGATCGCGTTCTTGCTGGAAAGCCCGATGATGGCGATCAGCCCGACCTTGAAATAGACGTCGTTGGGCAAGCCGCGCAGGCTCACCGCCAGCGTCGCGCCAAAAAGACCCAGCGGCACCACCAGCATCACGGCGAAGGGCACCGACCAGCTTTCGTACAGGGCGGCGAGCGCGAGGAAAACCACCAGCAGCGACAGCGCAAAGAGCAGCGGCGCCTGGCTGCCGGAGAGCCTCTCCTCGAAGGAAGTGCCGGACCAGGCAAAGCCGAATCCCGGCGGCAATTGCGCGGCCAGCGCCTCCATCGCCTGCATGGCCTCGCCGGTGCTGCGGCCGGGCGCCGGTCCGCCGGCGATTTTCATGGCGGGCAGTCCGTTGTAACGATCGAGCTTGGGCGAACCGATGATCCAGCGCGGCGTGACGAGCTCGGCAAGCGGCACCATCTCACCGTTGCGATTGCGCACCGACAGGCGCAAAAACTGTTCCGGCGTGGCGCGCAGCTCGGCGTCCGCCTGCATCAGCACTTTCAGGATGCGCCCCTGCCGCACGAAATCGTTGACGTAGGCGACGCCGAGCGTCGATTGCAGCGTTTCGTTGAGATCGGCGATCGCGACCCCCAGCGTTTCCGCCTTGCGCCGGTCGATGTCGAGGAAAAGCTGCGGCGCGGCTTCCTGGCCTTCCGGCCGCACGCCGGCGAGCGCCGGATCGCGGCTCGCCAGCCCCAGCGCCAGGTTGCGCGCTTCCAGCAGTTTTTCACGACCCAGTCCGCCGCGATCCTGCAGGCGGAAATCGAAGCCGCCGGTGGAGGCGAGCTCGGGAATGGGCGGCGGGTTGATGGCAAAGATCATGGCCTGTTTGATCTGGAAAAACGCCATGTTGGCGCGCCGCACCAGCGCCGTGGCCGATTGATCCGGCCCTTTGCGCTCGTCCCATTCCTTGAGCCGCACGAAGGCCAGCGCCGCGTTCTGGCCGCGGCCGAAGAAGGAAAAACCGACCACGCCGATGACGTGGGCGACTTCCGGCTGCCTGAGGTAATACTGCTCCACCTGCGAGAGCACTGCCACCGTGCGTTCCTGCGAGGCGCCCGGTGGCAATTGCACCATGTTGATGAAATAGCCCTGGTCCTCCTCCGGCAGGAAGCTGCCGGGAAGATGGAGAAACAGCCAGCCGGTGGCGGCGATGATGGCGGCATACAGCAGAAGATGGCGTCCGGTTTTTTTCAGCACGCGGGACACCCACGACTGATACCCCTGGGTGGTGCGGGCAAAAACGCGGTTGAACCAGCCGAAGAAACCACGGCCGCGCAGGATCGCCTTGCCCGCTTCGGGCCTGAGCAGGGTGGCGCACAGCGCCGGCGTCAGCGTAAGCGCCATCAGCGCCGAGAAGCCCATGGCGAGGACGAGGGTCACGGCGAACTGGCGGTAGATGACGCCCACCGAGCCGCCGAAAAAAATCATGGGTGAAAATACCGCCGACAACACCAGCGTGATACCGATGATGGCGTTGAAAATCTGGTCCATCGCCTTGCGCGCGGCTTCCCGCGGCGCGAGCCCTTCCTCGCTCATGATGCGCTCGACCGCCTCCACCACCACGATGGCGTCGTCCACCACGATGCCGATCGCGAGCACCATGGCGAACAGCGTGAGCACGTTGATCGAATAGCCGAAAAGGTGGAGGCCGGCCATCGCGCCGGTGAGCGCCACCGGCACGACGATGGTGGGAATGAGCGTGGCACGGAAATTCCCCAAGAACAGATACATCACCAGGAATACCAGGAATACCGCCTCGACGAGCGTGATCAGCACTTCCCTGATGGAAATGTCGATGAAACGCGAAGTGTCGTAGGGCACGTCCCACGCCACGCCCCTGGGAAAATAGCGCGCCATTTCGGTCATCCTGGCGCGCACCGCCTTGACGACGTCGAGCGCGTTGCCGTTGGGCGCGACACGGATGGCGATGGCGGCATTCGGCCGGCCGTCCAGCCGCGCGAAAATGTTGTAGTTTTCGGAGTCCAGCTCCACCCGCGCGACATCTTTCACCCTCACGGCGGAGCCGTCCGGCAGGGTACGCACCAGGATGTCGCCGAATTCCTCGGGGGTGGAAAGCCGGCTGCGCGTGACGATCACGGCGTTCAACTGCTGGCCGGCCGCGGCGGGGGCCTGGCCGAGTTCGCCCGTGGCGAGCTCGATGTTCTGGGCGCGCACCGCGCGGGTCACGTCGGCGGGCGCGAGCCGGTACGCGTGAAGCTTCTCGGGCTTGAGCCACAGCCGCATCGCATACTCGGTACCGAACAATATGGCCTCGCCCACCCCTTTCACGCGCCTGAGCGGATCGAGCACGCTGGCGGCGGCGAAGCTGCCGAGGTCGACCGCTTTCAGACTGTCGTCCGGCGAGTAGAGCGAAACGAACATCACATAGTTGCGCGACGGCTTGGTCACCGGCACGCCCAGCCGCCGCACGTCGTCCGGCAGACGCGCCTCGATGCGTTTGTAGCGGTTTTGCGCCTCCACCGAAGCGATGTCGATGTTGGTGCCGGGCTCGAAAGTGAGGGTCACCGTGGCCGTTCCCAGTTCCGAAGCCGACTCCATGTAGAGCAGCCGCTCGATGCCGTTCATTTCCTGTTCGATCAGCGCGGTAACCGTGTCTTCGATCACCTTGGCGGAAGCGCCCGGGTAAGTGATGTTGAAAGCGATGGCAGGAGGCGCGACCGCCGGATACTGGGAAAGCGGCAGGCCGCGCAACGCGAGGCCGCCGGCGAGCAGGATGATGAGCGCGATCACCCACGCGAAGACGGGGCGGTCGATGAAGAATTTGGCGAACATGCGCTACCCCTGTTTCTTGCCGCTGGCCGGCGACGCGGGCGCGGCTTCCTGCTGCCACGGCACCGCTTTGACCGCAGCGCCGGGACGCGCTTTCTGCAAGCCGTTGACGATCACCCGTTCGCCTCCCGCGAGACCCTCGGTGACGATGAAATCGCCGCCGCTCATGCCGCCGGTTTTCACCGCGCGCAGCGCGGCCTTGCCTTCGGCGTCGACCACCATCACGAACTGTCCCTGGGGACCGGCCTGGACGGCGCGCTGCGGCACGCGAAGGGCGCGATCGAGCCGGGCTTCGGGAAAGCGCACGCGGACGAAAGCGCCGGGCAGCAATTCGCGCGCGGGGTTGGGAAATACGGCGCGCAACGCAACACTGCCAGTGGCCGGATCGACGGCGAGATCCGAGAACAGCAATTTGCCCGCTTGCGGATAGACGCTGCCGTCTTCCAGGATCAGCTCGATCGTGGCCCGCTCCGCCGGCTTGAGCTTGCCCGCCTTCACCGCCTGCCGCAGACGCAGCCAGTCGGCGCCGGGTTGGGTGAAGTTGGCATAAATGGGATCGATCTGCTCGATGGTGGCAAGATGGGTCGCATCACCCTTGCCGACCAGCGCCCCTTCGGTCACCAGCGCACGGCCGATGCGGCCGGCGATGGGCGCCGGCACGGCGGTGTTCTCGAGATCGATACGCGCCCGCGTCAGCGCCGCCGCGGCCTGTTTCACCTTGGCTTCGGCGAGATCGACTTCCTGCTGGCTCACCGCCTTGATTTCGCGCAGCGGCCGATAGCGTTCCAGTGTCAGGCGGGCGACGGCGAGATCCGCCTGGGCGGCATCGAAAGCCGCCTGATAGTTGCGCGCATCGATGCGAAACAGCGTATCGCCTTCCCTGACGTCGCTGCCTTCGGCGAACAGCCGTTTTTCCACGATGCCCTCCACCCGCGCGCGCACCTGCGCGGTGCGCAATGCCTGCAGCCGGCCCGGCAGCTCGCGGGTGAGCGTGGCCGCTCCCGGCACGACGGTGACGACGTCGACTTCCGGCGGCGTGGCCGCTGCGCCGGCGCCGCCTGCGCCGCCAGCGGCTTTTTTGTCGCCTTCCGCGCCGCAGCCCGCGAGCGCGGCCGTCAGCAAAAACGTCAGCAGCAGGATCTTTCGCTTCATGTGCGGTTCCTCGCTCTCAGTGATGCGGGGCATAAGCCCGCAGAAAACAGTCCACGATCTGCGCGATCCGGGTCTGCTCCGCCGCCGCAGGCGAAGCGACGCCGCACAGGCGGCGGAAATGCTCGAATCCGCCCAGCATGCTCAACAGCATCTCCGCAGCGAAGCGCGGATCGTCCCGGCGCAGGCGGCCATCGGCCATGGCGCGATCGAGAAAATCCGCGAGCCGGGCAACGGTCTGGGCCGCGCCTTTGGCGAAAAAAGCCTGGGCGAGCGCCGGGAAACGGCTGGTTTCGGCGGTCAGCGCGCGGAACATGGCGAGCCCCTCCTCGCCCAGCACTTTCTCACGGAAAGCGGTGGCGAAGCGGATCAGCGACGCGCGTACATCGTCCGTCTGGCCGTCGAGCGTCACCGCGATCGCAGCCGAAGCCAGCGTGGCGGTTTCGCTGAACAGCTCGTCCTTGCCGGGAAAATGGTTGTAGAGCGTCTGCTTCGCCACCCCCGCGCGGGCGGCAATGGCGTCCACGCTCGCGCGATAGCCGTCTTTCATGAAAGCCTCTTTCGCTGCCTGGATCAGGCGGCGGCGGGTGTCACCGGCAGCGGTCGCTTCGGAATCGGACATGGTAGATTTTCCGGTTTGACTGGAATGGACAGTCTAGTCCAATCCTCGGCACAAAACAAGGGTACGTAAAAAAAAACCGCGCCCTGCGGATTTGTGGCCGCGGCGAAAGTAACGAATAATTGCCGCTCCAGTTCGTCAGGAATTCTGAACGTGCGACTTTCGCTCGACGCCTTGCTGGTCATCGATGCGATCGACCGCCGCGGCAGCTTTGCTGCGGCGGCGGGCGAACTGCATCGCGTGCCCTCGGCGATCACCTACACCGTGCAAAAGCTGGAAGAGGATCTCGCTGTGCCGCTGTTCGACCGCAGCGGTCATCGCGCGACCCTCACCGCCGCCGGCCGCGAACTGCTGGACGAAGGTCGCCACCTGCTGCGCGCGGCGGCCGAACTCGAATCGCGCGTCAAGCGCGTGGCGACGGGCTGGGAAGCCGAATTGCGCATCGCTTATGACGGCGTAATCCCGGTGGCGGCGATGCTGCAGCTCATCGCAGCCTTTTTCCACGAAGACTGCGGCACGCGCGTGCGCATTTTCCCCGAAGTCCTCGGCGGCTGCTGGGATGCGCTGGCGACAGGGCGCGCCGATCTCGCGGTAGGCGCCTCCGGCGACGGGCCCGCCGGTGGCGGTTATGCCACCCGCCCGCTGGGCACGGTCGAGTGGGTGTTCACGGTAGCCCCCGGCCATCCGCTTGCCGCGTACCCCGAACCGCTCAAGGCCGCCGACATCCAGAATCACCGCGCGGTATCGGTCGCCGACAGCTCGCGCAACCTGCCGCCGCGGACGGTAGGGCTGCTCTCCGGCCAGAAAACGCTGACCGTCCACGATCTCGAAGCCAAGGTGATGGCGCAACGCATGGGACTCGGCGTCGGCAATCTGCCGCGCCCCCTCGCGAAGCGCGAAGCCGCCGCCGGCAGACTGCTCATCAAACAGACCGAGGAACCGAAACTCAGCGCCCAGCTGTCGCTCGCCTGGCGCAGCGGTCACCAGGGCAAGGCCCTGCAGTGGTTCACGAAGCGGTTGCAGCAGCCCGGCTGGCTCGAACACGCGCTGCAAACGGGCCTGGAAACGGCGGCTTAGCCGCGACCTCTATGGCTGTTCCTGGTGTTGCGCCTGTTGTTCCGCGATTTCCCGGTGCACCTGCGCCATGTCGAGCGCCTTGGCCTGGGTGATCACGCTGTCGAGCCCCGCCGCCGGCAGCGCGCCCGCCTGTGAGAACAGAACCACTTTCTCGCGGAACACCATCAGCGTCGGTATCGAACGGATGCCGAAATGGCCGGCGAGATCCGGTTCGACATCGGTATTGACCTTGGCGAAAACCACGTCCTGGTGTTTTTCGGATGCCGCCTCGAAAACCGGGGCGAAACCCTTGCAGGGGCCGCACCACGGTGCCCAGAAATCGACCATCACCATCTCGTTCCCGGTCACCACGTCCTCGAAATTGTCCTTGGTCAACTCCACTGTCGCCATGTCATCTTGCTCCTGAATGAGTCTCTTGCGGCCCCAGCACGCCGTTCCCGCAAACGGGGCTGCGCCTAACGTGTCCCGGCGTGCCCGCACCACGGTGCCCAGAAATCGACCATCACCATCTCGTTCCCGGTCACCACGTCCTCGAAATCGTCCTTGGTCAACTCCACTGTCGCCATCGTGCGCCCCGCTAAAATTTGCGGGCATCATAGCATGGGCCATGGGCGCAACGCCGCAATGCGCTTTATAATGGGCGCCACCAATGCCTCCCGGGAGGAAAATCCCATGATTCGCATCGCCGCTGCCGCCCTCGCCCTTTGCATGCTCGCCATCGCCGCGCCGGCCAGCGCGGCACAGGGTTTCCCCGAACGGCCGCTGCGGCTGATCGTGCCGTTTGCGCCCGGCGGCAACGTCGACATCACGGCGCGCACCATTTCGGGGCCGCTGGGACAGATCCTCGGCCAGCAGGTCATCGTGGAAAACCGCACCGGCGCCGGCGGCATCATCGGCACCGATGCCGTGGCCAAGGCCGCGCCCGACGGCTACACGCTGCTGATGGCTTCGAGCAGCGTGATGACCAACGGCCCGGCGCTCTATCCCAAGCTGCCTTACGACATCTTGCGCGATTTCGCGCCGGTGGGACGGGTGGCGATCGTGCCGCTCGCGATCGTCGTGCATCCATCGTTGCCGGTAAAAACCACGCGCGAGTTCATCGCTTTTGCCAAAGCCCAGCACGGCAAGCTGCTGATGGCCAACGCCGGCGTCGGCACCACCAATCATCTGATCGCGGAACTGTTCATGATCTCGACCGGCGCGCGCATGACGCTGATTCCCTACAAGGGCAGCGGCCCGGCGCTGATCGACCTGATCGCCGGCCACGTCTTCGCCCACGTCGACCAGATTTCCTCGGCGCTGCCCTATATCCAGGCAAACCGCATCCGCGCCATCGCGGTGACCACGGCCAAGCGGGCGGCGGCGCTTCCCGAAGTGCCGACGCTCGCCGAATCCGGCGTGCCCGGTTTCGACGCCAGCACGGTGACCGGCGTGCTCGCTCCCGCGGCGGTTCCGCGCGACGTCATCGTCAAGCTGAACGGCGCGCTGGCGAAAGTGCTGGCCACGCCGGCCGTCAAGGACCGTTTCGCCGCGCTCGGCGCCGAAGTGAAACCGAGCACGCCCGAAGAACTCGGCGCCTTCATCCGCGACGATCTCGCGCAATGGATCAAAGTGGTCAAACGGGCAGGGATCAAGCTCGAGCTTTGACCTGGATTCCGGCCGCCGCCGGAATGACGACTTGCCATTCTTACACTCCAATCCGGACCGGGCTTGATCGTGGACGACAAACCGGAGAACCTCTGGCTCCTGCGCGCGCCGCGCACCGTGCTACACTGACCCGTGCAGCACGACTTTGGATGAATTTGGAGAAATCATCATGGCCAATCTGACCATCACAGTGCCCGCGGAAGTTCTGAAGAGCGCGCGCCGGAACAGGGCACGTCGGTGAATGCGCTGCTGCGCGACTATCTGAGCCAGTTCTCCGGCGCGCAATCGGGCCAGGCCAAAGCCGCGCAGCGGATTCTGGAATTGTCGAGAAAAGCGCGCGCCGGCCGCGGCAAATCCAGGTGGACGCGTGACGATCTTCATCAACGGTGAAGTATTTCTTCGATACCAATCATCGACAGCAAGCTTGTCCTTGCCGCGATTCACCGCAGTCGCGGCAACCGGCTTTCCTTTTGGGATGCGCTGATTGTGCAAGTGGCGATCGAAGGGCACGCAAGCACGCTTTACTCCGAGGACATGCAGCATGGGCAGACTTTCGATGGTCTGAAAATCGTCAATCCGTTCAAGACCTGACATCGGCACTTCCGCTTGGCGCGGAAACACAGCCGAGCACCAGCGAGGAACTGGCTGTGTTTATCCGCTACGATCTCGCCAAGTGGGTGAAAGTGGTCAAGCAGGCGGGGATCAAACTTGTAAATCAGGCGGCAGGCGGGAATCCAGTCAGCGGATCTGGATTACCCGCCGCGCGATCAACATAATCCTTTGTTTTTATTTTAATTTATAGTAGCCAGCAGCCTCAAGACTGCTGTAATCGGCCGGCACGCCGACGCTTGGCAACGCCTGACAGGACTAGTCATGAAACGATCTTCGACGATCCGGACACAGCTGCTCGCGCTGGTCATGGCGGTCATCATGCCGATGTTGCTGCTGGCCGTATACTACATCGCTGATCGAACAGACCAGGCGCGCGCGCAGGCATTGAAAGACACCCTGACGATCGCTCGCGATATCAGCGCAAGAGTGGACGACCATCTCCGGAACATCAATACCTTGCTGTTGTCGGTTGGCGTGCTGGTCGGCGACAACCTTGATGCGGTGGACGCCAATGATGCCAAGCTGAGAACGTTGCAAGCGAGCATTCCCAGCTATTTCAACAGCATCTCCGTGCTTGCTCCGGACGGCAGGCAGATCAATTCTTCGACCGTTCCCCGCCAGGACCGGGAAAAGCTCAACTTCAGGGACCGCGACTACTTCCAGCAGGCGCTGGCGCGGACCGATACCATGGTGATAGGAGACCCGGTAATTTCGCGCGTCTGGGGCGTCTGGATCTCTGTTGCCGCGCGGCCGTTGCTGGCGGCGGACGGAACAGTGCGGGCTGTTGTTGCCGTATCCACGCGCCTTGAGAGCATCCAGAACCTGTTACTGCCGGCCAGGCTGCCGGAAGGCTCCATCATGACGATCCTCAATGCACAAGGTATCGTTATGGCACGTCTGGTGGATCCGCAGAAGTGGATAGGAAAAAACCTTTCCGCAAGCCCAAACTTCCAGCGCGCGCTGGTCGAGCGCGAATTCAGCGACGAGACCGTCGCCGCCGACGGTGTGACGCGACTTGCGGGATACACGACCTCCAGGATGGCGTCATGGATCATTTATGTCGGCATCCCGACCCGGGTCATACTGGAAAATGCGCGCGAGGAACACATACGCCTTTCAGCGCTCGCCCTGTTAATCGCGATCTTCGCCCTTGCTCTCGCTTACCTGATGGCGCGGCGCATATCCCGCCCGATCGAGGCGATCGCGAATAGCGCGCAACAGATCACGGCCGCGGCGACGGCCATCGCGACGGGAAATCCGGCCGCGCGCGCGCCGCTCGCCGGGTCGCGCGAAATAGCCGCGCTGGCCGCCCAGTTCAACGCCATGCTCGACGCGCTCGACGCAAGCGAGCGCCGGTTTCGCGAGACGCTGGAGCACGTCCGCCTGGTCGCCGTGGGGCTGGATGCCGAAGGCCAAGTGAACTTCTGCAATGATTTCCTGCTCGCGCTCATCGGCTGGCGGCGCGAGGAAGTGCTCGGCCGAAACTGGTTCGACACCTTCATTCCGGATCCCGCGCCGGTCAAGGCGGTGTTCGAGCAGGGCATGCGCGACGGGAACCTCCCTACCCACTTCGAAAATGAAATCCTCACGCGCCAGGGCGAACGCCGCCTGATCCACTGGAACAACATCATCCTGCGCGATCCTGCCGGTCGAATCATTGGCACCACGAGCCTCGGCGAAGACATCACCGAGCGCAGGCTCGCCGAGCAAAAAATCCGCGAACAGCTCGAGGAATTGCTGCGCTGGCAGGAAGTAGTGCTGGGACGCGAGGAACGCGTGCAGCAGCTCAAGGCCGAGGTCAATGCTCTGCTCGCCCGCCAGGGCGAACCTGCCCGTTACAACAGCCGGGGCGATTCATGACCGCCCCGCCGCCATCCGCTGCGCCTGGCAAACCGGCCCGTGGCAATGTCGCGTCTCGAACATCGCCCGCTCCCAAACAGATAGCGCGGCCGGGTGCGACCATGTCGCTCAATAGCTATCTGACCCGGTTGATATGGCTGTGCATGTTGCCCCCGGTGCTGTTGGCTACCTATCTGGCTGTCGACCGGGTCCACAACGTCCAGGCGGAGCGCGATCTCGCGGCCGCCGGCATCGCGGGCAGCGTTGCCTCTGCGGCCGATCAGCACCTGAGAGCACGCATAGGCGCCCTGCGCACGCTTGCCGCATCGCCTTTGGCCAGCGATGCCTCGCGCCGCAAGGACTTCTACCTGGAAGCGCTAGCTTTTCACGACAGCTTCGGCAGCCACGTCATCCTTGCCGACCTCGGAATGCAGATGCTGTTCAACACGCGGGTGCCGCTGGGCGCCGCGCTGCCCGTACTGCCGCGTCCCAAGGGGCGCTCCGCGGTATCGACGGCACTCGAAACCGGCGCGCCCGCGGTCGGCGATATTTTCCCCGGTCCGATTGCCAAGGAACCGCTGGTCGCAATCGCCGTGCCCGTCCGGCGCGAGGAAAAAACCGCCTTTCTCCTGCTCACGATCTTCGAAACTGCCCAGTTTCAGAAGCATCTTGAGCAGGTGGCACTGCCGCCTGGTTGGTCGATCGCCCTGCTCGACAGCAACGGCGCGGCGATAGCCCGCCGTGCGCAGCCGGCATCAGGCACGGCCGGAACCAATGAAGCCGGCTTCCGGAAGTTCGTCGTCAAGTCGGCGGCATCACCATGGTCGGCAACGCTCGAGATACCGGCTGACGTCTATCGCGCGCCAGTGATTACGATGATTCTGAAAATGACGCTCGTCGTGCTTCTCGTTGTGATCAGCGGTGGCCTTGGCGGTTCGCTGGCCAGCCGATGGCTCGCCCGATCCGTCGCGTCACTGACGCAGGTACCGGCATCCGGCGCGCCGCTTCCCCGCATCGCCGAAATCGCCGCGGCGCGCCGCATGCTCGATGAAACCGCGGAGAAGCGCGCGACGGTAGAGGCTGCACTGCGCGAGAGCGCGGCCGAAACCCGCCGCCTGCTGCTGGTGGCAGAGAAATCACGCGCAGCACTGTTGAGCATCCTGGAAGACCAGCGGAGAGCCGAGAAGACTCTGTCCGAAAGCAAGCAGCAATTGCAGTTCGTGACAGACCATGCGCCGGTGCTCATCGCCCACTGCGACCGTGACAGGCGCTATAAATTCGCGAATCGGCAATATGCGGAGATGTTCGGCCGGCAGCCGACTGAAGTCGTCGGCAGGCATGCGCGAGAAGTGCTTGGCGAGGAAGCCTACTCTCATGCCAGCCCTTACATGGGCCTCGCGCTGGCGGGAAAGCCGGTCACGTACGATCTTGCGCTTCAGGCGGCATCGGGCAAACCGCTCGTTGTCCAGGCCAGCTATTTGCCCGAGCATGATGCATCCGGTCAGGTCGTCGGGTTCGTCGCAGCCATTCTCGACATCACCGCGCGCAAGCAGGCGGAGGAACGCCTGCGCGATCTGTCGCGGCGCATGATGAACATCGAGGAAGCCGAGCGCAAGGCGATTTCGCGCGAGCTGCACGACAGGCTGGGACAGAATCTGGCGGGATTGAACCTCCTTCTGAACATCGTCAGGTCGCAGCTTCCGGCGGATGTGCGGCAGGCCATGGGCGCCCACCTCGACAATGCCTGCAAGCTGGCCGAAGAGTCCATCGCCCAGGTACGCAACGTGATGGCCGAACTCAGACCTCCCGCGCTCGATGATTACGGTCTGCTCGCCGCGCTGCGCATCCATGCCGAATCCTTTTCCGCTCACACCGGCATCCAGGTCGCGGTCCGGGGCGGGGAGATCGTCCCGCGCCTGTCGCCGGCGGTCGAAATCGCATTGTTCCGCATCGCACAGGAAGCGCTCAACAATGTCGCCAAGCACGCCCAGGCCCGGCATGCGGATATCCTGCTCGGCAAGCGGGACGGCCGGGTCTACCTGGAAATCAGCGATGACGGTGCCGGTTTGGAGCAGAAACCCGATATCGGTTCACAGCCAAGCTGGGGTTTCGCCATCATGCGCGAACGCGCGCAGGCGATCGGCGCCGCGCTGCGCATCGAATCCGCGCCGGGCGCCGGCACGCGGGTGATCGTGACGCTGGACCGCAAGCCATGACGATACGCGTGCTGCTCGCCGACGATCACACGATCATGCGCGAAGGATTGCGCGTTCTGCTCTCCCGTTCAGCCGATATCAGCGTCGTGGGCGAAGCCGCCACCGGCAGCGAGGCCGTGCGGCAGGCGCAGGACTTGCGTCCCGACGTCATCGTCATGGACATCGCGATGCCGGAGCTGAACGGCATCGAGGCGGCGCGCATGATACACGCCAGATTGCCGGCGATACGCGTGGTCATTCTGTCCATGCATTCCACCTCCGAGCATGTCTATCGTGCGCTTGAAGCGGGCGCCACGGGCTACCTGCTGAAGGAAGTCGCAGGCAACGAGGTGATCGCGGCCATCCGGACGGTGCACGAAGGCCGGCAATATCTGAGCACGGGGCTCGAGATGTCCGGTCGAGGGGCGGCGTTCGCGGCGAGCCCGCTCGAACGCCTGAGCGCGCGCGAGCGACAAGTGCTGCAACTCGTGGTCGAAGGCCATTCGAGCAGCGAGATCGCCAGCCTCGTCCACCTCTCGCCCAAGTCGATCGACACCTACCGCAGCCGCCTGATGAAAAAACTGGGAGTCGGAAACGTGCCGGCGCTGGTCAAATTCGCACTCGAGCACGGCCTCACCCCGCGCCGATAGCCTGTATGAATTATTATTAAAATCAATTAGTTATATCACAAAAGCGCACGCTACCGCAGCGCGCCGCCCTGCGCACGCCCCTCTCGTCCCGGCACGGTCGGGGCCGGAATCAAGTGCCGTTTTTGTCCGGTTCTCCCGACAACGCATCTTTTCTCCCGCACCCGCCTTGTCGCGCTCTCCCGACAGACGAGGCCGCCGTTCCAGGCCATAGTGTCGGCAAATCGCTGATATCCAATAGTGGCGTGTGTTCAACGCGCTGCCAGGCAGCGCATCGGGAAACATCATGGCAATCGAACAAAACAACCACGCTCGGCAATCGGTGCTGATCGTTGCAGAACCGGCGCTGATGCGCTCCATGCTGCACGACCTGCTGCAGCGCGCCTTCCCCACGCTCACCTTGCGCCAGACCATAAACGGCAGGCGCGCGCTCGAACTCTGCGCCTTGCACCGCCCGCAACTGGTGCTGATGGCCACGGACCTGCCCGATGCCGGCAGCATCGAACTCACTGCGCTCCTGAAAGCATGGTATCCCGAAATCAAGGTGATCATCGTGTCTGCCCCCGACGACGATTTCCCTGTCGAGCAGGCACACGCTGCCGGCGCGATCGCCTGGATCACCCAGGACATGATTCACCAGGAACTGCTGCCGCGGGTCGCCAGCGCGCTGGGGCTTGCCCCGTGATGAGAGACGCGGCCGGCGCGGCAACCCCAGCAAAAAACATGATTCGCCGATTGCGTCTCTTTTTTCAGCGCATCACACCTTCTTCGTTGAAAGCGCGGCTGCTCCTGCTGGTCATGCTGGCTGCGC
>JBKBXX010000035.1:0-26711 GCA_046313915.1 Burkholderiales bacterium
TGATGAACTTGCCCCATGGGGTCCGCGTGGCCTGACCCGCAATACCTCCGGAGCGGTCAGCCGCCGCCACGCGCGCAGCCGTTTCATCAACGTAGTTCTGATTGCCGTGGTCGATCAGTATCTGGATCATCCACCCGTCGTAATAGGGGTTGATCTGGGTCCCGAGCAGCAGCAGATCCTTGCGGCCATCACCATTCAGGTCAACCGCCTGGACATCCACGGTAGTCGTGTTGTCGCCACCGAATGATCCATTGAAAGGCAACAGCGTAGAGGCAGCCGCGGAAAACCGGCCCGTCTGGTTCCACAGGATGAGCGAGTGTTTGTCCTTGCCGGGGATATCCCCTTCGTTGCCCAATATCAGATCGGGGTAGCCGTCGCCGTTGAGGTCCGACAGGAGTGAACTCGTGGCTTTAAAATTGGGGAGGTCGAGCAATTCTCCCCGCCCCGCGGGCAGTCTGTCGGCATCCACCGTGAAGTTTCCGCTCCCGCCGTTGATCAGGACATAAGGGGCGAACCTGGTCTGCCCATAGACATTGCCGACATAAAGATCGATGTCGCCGTCGTTGTCGATGTCTCCCGCGGTCACGCTGTGCGAGAAATCCAACTGCTGGGGCAGGCTGGTCGTGGCGTCGCGCCAGGTTCCGTCCGGGCCGGAAAGATAGAGCCGGTTCTGCTCGCCCGGCCACGGGCTCGCGTCCCAGCCATGGGAGGCGACATAGACATCGGTCCGCCCGTCGCCGTTGAAATCGGCAAAAGCAATCTCGCGCGGAGTCACGGTATTCAGCGTTTGCCACGGAAACACCGCTTGGCTGGCGAGCGTGAAGCCGCCGTTACCGTCGCCGAACGCGATGCGCCCCGGCTGCGCCGTGTCGTCCTGCGGCGGATGAGATGAGCCGGTAACGAACAGATCGTCCTTGCCGTCGCCATTCAAATCCAAGGTATAGACGGTGCCCAGCTGCCGTGGCGCGTACTGCGGGTCCAGTGTCTGAGAAGCAAGGATCGAAAAATAAGGCGACATTGAATTCTCTCGTTATCGGATACCGGCATGACCTGACCGGCACCAGCCGGTGCCACAAGAATGCAGCGCCGGGCTCTGCGTGCCCATACCCCGAATTGGGTATTCGAGCCACGCGCGTTCGTCTGCTTTTCGTGCGAGAATCGCAGTCACTTTTTCCGCAGTATTTCTTGCCGGGGACCGATATGTCGGCGCCAACCCTGTCCGTTGCCATCGTCGAGGATAACGACGACACGCGCGCGCAACTGGCGGCATCGGTCGCCGCGCGTCCGGAACTGCGGCTCGTCGCACAATACGCCACGGGCCGGGAAGCGCTTGCCGGCCTGGCGCAGGCCGCCCCACAGGTGCTGCTGGTCGATCTGGGGCTTCCCGACATCTCCGGACTCGAAGTAATCCGCCGCGTCGCCACGCACCATCCTCGCTGCGACGTTCTGGTCGTGAGCGTGTTCGGCGACGAGGAACACGTGATCGCCGCGCTGGAAGCCGGCGCGCGGGGGTTCCTGCTCAAAGGCGCGCTGAACCGGGATATCGCGATCGACATCCAGGAACTGACAAACGGCGGCTCGCCGCTCTCGCCGATCATCGCGCGCCAGGTGTTGAAGCGCCTGCGCCCAGTGCCGCCCGCAACCGCTGACAAGCCGGATGAGGCCGCTGACAGCGAAAGCGCACTGACTTCACGCGAGACCGAAATCCTGCGCACGATCGCGCGCGGATTCTCCTACGCCGAAACCGCGGAGCTGCTTGCGATTTCGACGCAGACGGTCCACACCCACCTCAAGCGCATTTATCGTAAGCTTGCGGTGCATTCGAAAACCGAGGCGGTTTTCGAGGCGGAACAGCGCAAGCTGTTTTAACAACCGTTCCCGGAGATCGTTCCTGGAAACTTTCCGCGTCAAGCGCCGGACCGCGGGTCTGGCAGCTCTATTTGTCGCATTGGCAGCGACGTGCGTCGATGCGGCGCCGTGGGGCGTCACGACCATCGAACAGGCCGAGTTTGTCGTGAGCGACAGCAGGACTCCGCCTGCGGACACCGCCGCATGGCAACCGATCCGCCTGCCCGACAACTGGCATGTCAGCCGACCCGGATTCAACGGCCAGGTGTGGTACCGGCTCGCTTTCAGCGCCGCGTCTGCCCAGCGCACCCACGTACTCTACCTGCCGCGCAACAGCGCCGCGGAATTCGAGTTCTTCGTCAACGGCAAACTGCTATCCATCAGTAGGCCCCAGGGCGATCCCCGCGTCACGGAACTGCAGCGGCCGCTCACCTATAATCTGCCGATCGTCATGCTGCGTCCGGCGGACAACGCGATCCATATTCGCGCAGCGGGAAACGCGGAACATCGCCACGGCCTGCCACGCGTGACCGTCGGGTTCGGGCTGATCGTGCGTCCGCAGTATTATGAATCGCGCTACGATCTGCAGGTCAGCAGCATCGCGATGTTCGGTGCGGCGCTGCTCGCCGCCGGCCTGCTGGCATTGTTCGTCTGGCGCGCGCAGCGCAATGATCGCGTGCTGTTGTGGGTGGGAATCACGTCGCTCGCCTGGGCGTGTTCCGCCTATCTGCTGGTGTGGCCGCCGCGCATCGAACACCCCGGCGTCCGGCAACTGCTCTTTTTCGGAATGCAGTATCTGTACGTCGTGCCGCTGCTGGTGCTGTGCCTGCGAATCGGGGGGGCGCGCTTTCACCGGCTGGAAACAGCGCTCTGGATTCTGTTCGTGGCATCCTGCGGCGCGGCCGCGATGTTGGACTTCGAGCGCTATCCTGCGCTCGCCGAAGCGGCATCGGTCACAACACTCTGTCTGACCGTCGCGTTCCTCGCCTGGCTGGTGCGTGCCGGTATGCAGCAGCGCCGGTGGCCGCTGTATGTGCTGGGCCTCGCGCTCACGATGGTCGTCGTGTTCAGGAGCCACGACTGGGCGCGCTGGATGGGTTATGCGGATTTCGACAGCCTGCTGCTCGCACCGTTCGCCATGCCTTTTCTGATCATCGCACTCGGCGCCACGGCCCTCGAGCGCCATTTTTTCGTGACTCGCGCGCTGGAGCGCACCAACCGGGAACTCGAACAGCGGATAACGGACAAGGTCCACGAAGTCGAGCACACCTACCGGAAAATGCAGGATGTCCTTCACGAGCAGGCCGTGTTGCGCGAACGCCAGCGCATCATGGCCGACATGCACGACGGGCTCGGCTCGAGTCTTGTCAGCCTGCTCAGCCGGCTGCGCTCGCGCAGCATGGACCTACCGCAGATCGAGCAGCGCCTGGACGACATCCTGACCGACCTCAGGGCCATCGTCGACTCGCTGCAGCCGGTGGAAGGCGATCTCGGAGTCGTGCTCGGCAACATCCGTTACCGCATTTCCAGGGCCATTGAAGACTCCGGCGTCAGGTTCATCTGGCAGGTCGAACCGCTGCCGGCACTGGAACACCTCACGCCAGAGACGGTGCTGTCCATCCAGCGCATCATTCTCGAAGCACTCACCAACGCGTTGCGGCACGCGGCGGCTTCCAGCGTGACGGTTTCGGCAAAGCGTGACCGCGACGCGATCGTCATCACCGTCGCGGACGATGGGGCAGGTTTCGAACTCTCGAAAGCCAAACAGGGACACGGTCTGCGCAATATGCGGGGCCGGGCACAGAAACTGGGAATCGCCATCGACATTTGTTCGTCACCCGCCCATGGCACCTGTATAACTCTGGCGATCGCAGCAAAGCAGGATGTTCGGCCGGAAACGGCGGCCATCGCCGCTCCCCGGCGCGAAACAGGCGCTGCCGCAACCACTGGTCCCGCCTGACAGGCGGCGGGCCGCTGATGGCCCGATCCGTTCGCGCGTGAGCATGTCCACGATGCGCGCTGCGGCCTGCCCCGCCGGCGCCGCCACATACGGCATACGTCACCATACGCAGCCGTGTGGCAAAGCAGCCGCGTCCTCTCCGGGACAAATTCGAATTCCGCTCCGGCCATTTTTTATATATTTCTTTATTTATCAATGGATTACATCATAGATGGAGTGCCCGCCCGTGTCGTCGTTAAAGTTTCCACGCCCCCGGCCGATACGTAACTGAACCGTTTCCTCCGGCTCCGACCCCGATCCTGACGACTGGAATGCCCGTGATGACAAAACTCCGCTCCCTGTTGCTCGGCGTTTCGCTGCTGTTTGCCGGCTTTGCCTGCGCCCAGAGCGAAGAATTCTCGTTCGGCGTGCTCAATCAGCGCAGTCCCACGCTGACGGCGCAGTACTGGAATCCCATCCTCCAGTATGTGAGCCACAAGAGCGGGATGCAGCTGCGGCTGAGAATGGGCAAAACCGCCCAGGAAACCTCCGCCATGACCCAGCGTGGGGAATTCCAGTTCCTCTATTCCAACCACATTTTCACCGTCGAGAACCGGGCAGCCGGCTATCAGGTATTCGCCCGGCCCGACGAAAAGTCCGTGGCGGGCCAGCTCGTCGTGCTCCACGACTCCCCGGTCCAGACCCTTGCCGACCTCGAAGGCAAGGAAGTCACCTTTCCCAATCCGAACGCCTTCCTCGGCTACTTCGTGCCGATGGACGCCCTGCTGCGGGCGAAAATCAGGGTGAAGCCGCTGTTTTCGGTCAACCAGGAAGGCGCGATGGGGCAGTTGAAAGCGGGGCGGGCGGTCGCCGCCGGTGTCAATGCCGACGTCATGCGTGAATTTGCGCTGCGTGAAAATCTCAAATACCGCGTGCTGTGGTCTTCCCCGGGCTATCTGGGCCTGCCGCTGGCCGCTCTCGCCGCGCTTCCCCGGCAAAAGGTCCAGGCAGTCAAGGAAGCGTTCATCCAGATGGGAAACGATCCGGAAGGCGTGAAAATTCTGCAGGTGGCAAGCGATCTGCTCAAGCAGAAACCCCTTCCCGGCTTCGTTGCCGCAAGCGACAAAGACTACGAAAACGTCATCAGCTTCTACCGCACCTCTCTCGTAAAAGAACAGCAGTGATGCGGCGCCGCAAAGCATGGTGGAGCTGGGAGAACTGGAGCCTCACTACAAGGCTGATGGCGGGCTCGAGCGCGGCGCTGGTGATCAGCGTCGCGGCACTGGCCTATACCTCCCTGCATACGGAAATCGACGCCACGCGCAAAATGCTCGAAGACCGGCTCAACGACGAAGTGGATTTCCTGCTGCCCACCATCACCGAACAGGCGGTGATCGGCGATTACGCCAACGTCGAACGCCTGCTGAAAGTGCGGGTGAAGCGCGACGAGATCAACAAATTCTCCTGGACCGACGAAAAAGGCAACAAGATCGAGGCCGTGAGCACGGCCAGATTCAAGGAAGCGCCCCGCTGGTTCATCGACTGGGTGAACATCCCGCCCCTGGCGCGCTCTCACGAAGTCACCGTGGGCGGAGTGCGTTACGGCACGATTTCATTTGAACTAACGCCGCTGCCGGCGATCGAGGATCTGTGGGGCGGCCTGCAGGACAAGCTCCAGATATTCATTCTGGGGATCGGCATCTTCTTCGCGGTGATCATCCAAATCCTGACCGGCGGGCTGCAGCCGCTCTACCGTCTTGCCACCGGCGCACGAAAATTCGGACAAGGGGATTATTCGGTGCGCATCCCTGCCGAGGGCGCCCCCGAAATGCAGGAGAGCATCAGGGCTTTCAACAACATGGCCGACAGCATCGAGCGGCTGGTTACTTCCCTGCGCCAGAGCGAAGCAAGGAAAAGACTGCTCGCGACCATCGTCGAGCAATCCGACCAGGCCATTTTCACCACCGATCTGGACGGCATCATTACCACCTGGAACCCCGGCGCGGAAAAGCTGTTCGGTCATTGCGCAGCAGAAGCCATCGGCAGGGAATATGCGGTCCTCATTCCCAGCGAGGACCGGCCGATCCTCAATACGCCGCAAAGAATCCGTTCGCGCCAGAAGCTCTCCTGCGAAAGCCGCATGGTCACCAGAAACGGCACCATCATCGACATCGAAATTTCGGCAGCGCCGATGTTCGACGATGACGGCGCGCATTCGGGTGAAATCACCATCGCCCGGGACATCACCGAGCGCAAGCGCACCGAGGAACAGCTGCTGCAGGCAATAAGAGCCGCCGAGGCGGCAAGCCGCGCGAAAAGCGATTTCGTCGCCAACATGAGCCATGAAATCCGCACTCCCATGAACGGCATTCTCGGCTTCACCGAGCTGGTGCTCGACTCGGAGCTGACCGCCGAACAACGCGACAATCTCAACGCCGTAAAATCGTCGGCGGAATCGCTGCTCGGCGTCATCAACGATATCCTGGACTTTTCCAAGATCGAAGCGGGCAGGCTCGATATCGAAAACATCCCTTTCTCCCTGCAAAACAGCCTCAGTCAGACCCTCAAATCCCTCGAACTGCGCGCGCGCCAGAAAAACCTGAAACTGACATGGGAAGCGGCACCCGACATCGCGGACACCGTCGTCGGCGACCCGGTGCGGCTGCGCCAGGTGATCGTCAACCTGGTCGGCAATGCCATCAAGTTCACCAATCACGGCGAAATCAGCGTGCGGGTGGAAAAAGAAACGTCCACCGCAACCGAAGCCCGCTTGCTGTTTTCGGTACGGGACACCGGCATCGGCATCGCTCCGGAAAAACAACGTCTGATTTTCGAGGCGTTCTCCCAGGCCGACATGTCGACGACGCGGATCTACGGTGGCACCGGTCTCGGCCTCACCATATCTTCCCGCCTGGTGGAATTGATGGGCGGACGCATCACCGTGGAAAGCGAGCCGGGCCAAGGCAGCGTTTTCCGTTTCACCGTTCAGGTCGGCATTCCCCAGAAACAATGCCACGCTGCCGCGCCAGCGGCACTGCCCGCGCCGCCACGCACGACGCGGGAAGCCCTGAAACCGCTGTCGATCCTGGTGGCCGAGGACAATCCGGTAAACCAGAAACTCGCCAGACGGCTGCTCGAAAAACTCGGCCATCTCGTGCACCTCGTCGAAAACGGCAGGGAAGCCATCGCGGCAGTGAAAGAGCGGCACTACGATGTCGTGCTCATGGATCTGCAGATGCCGGTCATGGGCGGCCTCGCCGCCACCGCCGCGATACGCGACTGGGAAAAAGATCGCGACACGCACATTCCCGTGATCGCCATGACGGCCCACGCCATGCAGGGCGACCGGGAACGCTGCTTGGAAATGGGCATGGATGGCTATATCTCCAAACCCATCGACGTTGCCGCGCTGATAGCCGTGCTGGGCACCGCTGCGCCACAGATGCCGGCAGCGCCATCCGCGGTTCGCGAACCGCAGCCGCCTGACGACCGTTGCCTGGATGCGGAACTGCTGTTGGAAAACCTGGACAACGACGCCGAGCTGTTACGCGAGATCGTCGCCATTTTCATGGCAGATTGTCCCAAGGTCATGGCCGATCTCGATACTGCCCTTGAGACGCGCAGCGGCGAAGAAATTCATCGTCTCGCGCACCGCTTCAAGGGATCGGTCGGCAGCCTCGCCGCCCAGCGGGCAACCGCGCTTGCCGCCGCGCTGGAAGCCGCCGGCAGGGACGGCGACATGGCGCGGGCAGCACAGCTCTTGCCGCAACTCGAGAACGAGGCGCAACGGCTGTGCTCGCAGCTTGCCGAAATCTCCCTCGCCCTGCATCCGGGCGACAGCGAACGCGGCTTTGTCCCGGCAGACCAGCCGCCATGTTGAGCGAAATACAACCGAGGCAAGGATGATGGCCGCGCAAACCGAGCTGCTTTTCACGGCGCTGGTAGTGATGATCGCCTACCTCATCCGCGGCCTGTCCGGTTTCGGCTCGGGGCTCATCGCCGTTCCCGTGCTGGCTTTGCACCATCCCCTGCCGCTGGTCGTGCCGGTGATCCTGACCCTGGATTTCGTCGCTTCCTTCATCCTCGGCGGCGCAAACCGGAAAGAGGCCGACTGGGGAGAAATCAGGCGCCTGGTGCCGTTCGGCGCGATCGGGGCCTTGCTGGGCGTGTTTGCCCTGCTGCGCTTTCCTCCCGCGCCGGTATTGATCGCACTTGCGGCTTTCGTCATCTTCTTCGGGATGCGCAACGTGCTCGGCGTAAAACCCGAAGGAGAAGTCTCCAGCGCATGGGCCGTGCCCGCCGGCCTGGTGGGGAGCGGCGCGGGCGCCCTGTTCGGCACGAGCGCGCCGCCCTATGTCATCTACCTGACGCACCGGCTGGCGGACAAAGCATCGGTGCGCGCCACCTTTTCCTGCCTGTTCATCATCGACGGCGGATTCCGGCTCGCGCTGCTGGTGGGCGCCGGTTTGCTGTGGAAGGAGCAGGTCCAAAGCGCCATTCTGTGGAGCATGCTGCCGATGATGGCGGGACTCTATCTGGGCAACCGCGTCCACCTCGGCATTTCCAACGCAACCATGCTCAAGATCATCGGCGTGGTGCTGGTGGTCAACGGCATCATGCTCATTGCGAAAGTATTACTGTAAGGAGGCCCGCTCATGCGATTCGTCCGTTTCCGCAATGGTGCCCAGACCGCTTTCGGCGTGCTGGAAGGCAGGCACACCATACGTGTTCACGAAGGGGATATGTTCGCTTCGTCCCGCCCCAGCGGCGCGACGGTGATGTTCGATGATGTCGAACTGCTGCCGCCCTGTTCCCCTTCCGCGATGATCGCGCTGTGGAACAACTCGAGAATACAGATCGAGACCCGCAAGCGCGCAACGCCGCAGGAGGCGTTGTGGTTCCTGAAACCGCCCAGCAGCTTTATCACGCACGGCCAGGCCATCCGCTATCCGACGGGGCAGAGCGGGAAGGTGGTGCTCGAAGGCGAACTCGGCATCGTCATCGGCAGGCGTTGCAAGAACGTGACGGTGGATCAGGCCGGGGATTACATTTTCGGCTACACGGCAATCAACGACGTGACGGCCCAGGATATCGTGCCGCGCGACGAAACCTATCCCCAGTACACCCGCGCCAAGGGATTCGACACTTTCGGCGTATTCGGTCCGGCGATCGCCACCGCCGTCGATCCGCTGACGCTCACCATCCGCTCCTACGTCAACGGCAAGCAATGTCAGGAGTACCCGGTCACCGATCTGGTGTTCCCGCCGCGGGCGATCGTCGCCGAGATCTCGAGAACCATGACCCTGATGCCGGGCGACGTGATCGCCTGCGGCACCTCGCTCGGCGTCGAGCCCATCAAACCGGGAGACACGGTGGAAATCCGGATCGACGGCATCGGCTCGCTGGTGAACGCCGTCGTCTGACCGCGGCGGAAAACGCGCCACGGTCCGGACGGCCGGGGCAAGCGGCGACGCGGCGGCTCACGGCATGGGTGTCGGTCCGCGACGCGGGCTGTTTCGCCCGGACCCGCCATCGGGCGCGCCTCACCCCGTTTTCCCGGCGACGAGCAGCAGCGGATGGTGCTCGAACAGCAGCTTGCCGTTCTCCAGGCGCAAATTGATGCCCGCGCGCACGCCCGCCTTCGCCAGCGCGGACATGATGGCGCGCAACGGCGCGACGCGCTGCGGCGCATTGACGATTTTCAGCCATTCCCCGAACTCGCGGTGATTGATCCATTCCGAGACGCTCTGCACCGCAAGCCCCGCGCGCTGCAAATGCGCGTAAAGCTCGCTCCTGCATGGCATGCGGACGTGTGAGGGATCACGCAGCATTTCCAGCGCATTGTGCAGCGCCGAGTCCTCGGCGTCCTCGGCGGACATCACGTCGACGATGACGACGCGGCCCGAAGGACGCAGCACGCGTGCCATTTCGGCCAGCGCGCGTTCCGGGCGCGGAAAATGATGCAGCGCCGAACGGGCCACCGCCACATCGAAAGTGCCGTCTGCGAAAGGCAGCGTCTCCGCTTCGCCCAGAATGCAGCGCACATTGCTCAGGCCGGCTCCGGCGCAGCGGCGCACAGCGCGCGCCAGCATCTCGGGAGTGATGTCGCATGCCACGACCTCGCCGGCATCGCGGGCCAGCGCCGCCGCCACGATTCCCGGCCCGCATGCCACGTCCAGCGCCCGCGACTGACGCGTGAGGCCCGCCGCCTCGCGAATGCGGTCAAGCATCCGCTCGTCGTTGAACAGCGCCGCCGTTGCCAGCGTCCCGGCCTGCCGCGAGAACTCGTTTTGTACCAGCGCCTGATGGTCTTTCAAAATGCTCTGCCGTCTGTCCGCAGGTCCAGTCCAAGCTGCTCGTGCCCGTCATAAAGCAGCTTGCCGGATACTGTCCTCACCATCGGATTGAGATGGTGCTCCTGCCGCTTTCTGGAATCGATCAGGTGCAATACCGTCACCCCGCGCGCGACCAGGCTGTCGGCAATGAAATGGCGGTGGCAACGCCACGGCAGCCGCTCCGCGCACATGATCGCGATCCGGCTGGTAACGGCCTGGCCGGCGAGCTCCGCCAGCGCCCGCTGGAATTCGTCGGTCATCATATGGTCGGCATAGGCGCGAAAGCTGTCGTTACGCAACGCGATGTGAGGAGAGTGCTACTGTGGCCTGCGCCGGCCACCCATGCATGGCTTTGCCCTGCCAGGTATAGTGGATGCCCGCCGCGGCAAGCGCCGGCTCGAGCGCTGGCCGGGCAAACTGCGGATGACGGTGCGACACCGGATAAGCACGCACATCGACCAGGCACTCGATGGCCGCTTCCTGCAGCAGCCCGATGAAGTCCTCGATGCTGCGGTCACCATGGCCTATGCTATGAACTGTCACCGCGCTCGCCTCTTCTGGCCGGCTCATGTCACACAACATATTGATTATAAATGATATTTTATACAGCGAAAGCAACCGGCATGCCGATTTCGAGGCCCAAGCCGCGCGCCGCGCTCGCACCATTGGCAGCGATTTCGAGCAAACCGATGCTGTTTTCATACCAGAACGCTGCGCCTGCCAGCGCCTCCGAAAACACTCGCGCATGAGCAATGCGGCGGCCGCCGATCGCAAGGCGCGCATCGCGCGAAACGCCGCGCGCGCGCAATCCCGTGAAGGCATTGCCGTAGTGGTCGATATAAACGATCTCGGCGAGATCGCCGGCGCCGAATTCGATAGCGAGCCGCGCTGTGCGCTGCCGCCCTTCCGCGCGCCATCGCCCGCTGGCGATGGCGGCAGCCACTGGCGCGAACAAGTCGCGGCCATGAAACGAGGCGGAAAGCTGCTCCGGTATCCAGGTCACGGGAAAGATTTCCGCGCTTCGCGCCCGCGCGGCGACGACCGACAACAGGCCGTTGTCCGGACCGACAAACCAGCGATCGTCGGCGCGCAGCATCACCGGCGCCCGCGCTCCGCCCACCCCCGGATCGATGACCGCCAGCGTTACGCTTTCCGCAGGCAACTCGGCCGCCAGCGCGGCCAGCAAATGCGCGCCGGCCCTGACGTTGAACGGATCGGCTTCGTGCAGCAAATCGATGACCGGCGCATCCGGTGCATGTCGATACAGCACCGATTTGAGCTGGCCGACATAAATATCCGCCGCGCCGAAATCGGTGAACAGGTAAATCGGCATTGCCTACGCCATCGTCCGTTCCGGAAAATCCGGGGCATCGATGTTGGTCACGTATTGCCGGTAGAGCTCGGCAATGCGCGCGAGCACGAGATCCTTGGCGAGCATGCTGCTGGCACGTACCGCTTCCTCGAACACCTCGGGCGTGAGCAGTTGCAGCGCGACCGTGGCAACCGGCGCATAGCTCAGATGCCAGGGCTCGGGATGAAATCCGCCGCGATAGGCGCGATAAGGCCGGTAGAAGCCGAAACGCGCCATGTTCTCGTCGAGCCATTGATGCAGCCGGTGGAATACGCCGCCGGGCGCCGTTTCCTGCGGCAGCAGTAACACCCGGTAATTCTCCGGCATCGCCGCACGGTCGATGACATCGATGTCGGTGCCCCAGTGATGGCGGCTGCCGCCGGGAACCGCGCTCCAGCAGATGATGGCATCGATCAGTTCAGCCTCGCTCATGCCGGCGTGGTCCAGGACCTTGCCGTGGGCATCGTAGAGCGGGCGCTCACCGAGAAATTTCCTGTCCCAAATCCGTTGTTGCGAAGTAAAGTCGCGGAAGGAACTCACGATCCCGATGTCGATGCCGTCGCGCACCGCGGCCTCCTTCATGGCGAGGAACGGCTCCAAGGTGTCGCGTTGCAGGGCGGCGCCCAGATCGTCGCGCTGCACGACGTGGGTGCAGGCACGGCCGGTGAGTTCCAGTTCGTTCAGCATCGGGAAATTGTAAACCCTGGACCGAGAAAACAAAAAAGCCGGCGCAATGCCGGCTTTCCCCGCAAGAAGCCTGCCGTCTCAGGCAGCGGCAGCGGATGCCCGTTCGTCCTTCTTCGCGCCTTTTGCAGCTTTCCTGTCTGCGCCTTGTTCCCCGCCTTCGGGACGATCCAGCATCTCGACCAGCGCCATCGCGGCATTATCGCCTTTGCGAAAGCCGAACTTGAGAATGCGCAAATAGCCGCCGTTGCGCTTACTGTAGCGCGGCCCGATCTCGTTGAACAGCTTGACCACCATGTCACGATCACGCAGGCGACTGAACGCCAAGCGGCGGTTGGCGAGTGTGGGTTTTTTCCCGAGCGTGATGATCGGCTCGACGACGCGCCGCAATTCCTTCGCTTTGGGCAACGTGGTCTTGATGACTTCATGCTTGAGCAGGGAATTGGTCATGTTGCGCAGCATCGCCAGGCGGTGGCTGCTGGTACGATTGAGTTTCCTTAATCCGTGACGGTGACGCATGTTTCGTTCCTTTTCAGACCTTCTCGAGACCTGCGGGCGGCCAGTTCTCCAGCCTCATGCCGAGCGTAAGACCACGCGAAGCGAGCACTTCCTTGATTTCGTTGAGCGACTTGCGGCCGAGATTCGGCGTTTTCAGCAGCTCGGTCTCGGTGCGTTGGATGAGATCGCCGATGTAATAGATGTTCTCGGCCTTGAGGCAGTTTGCCGAGCGCACGGTAAGCTCGAGGTCATCGACCGGACGCAGCAGAATCGGGTCGATCTGGGCTGCCTTCTTCTCTTCGATCTGCGCCGGCATGCCCTTGAGATCGGCAAACACCGAAAGCTGTTCGACCAGCACGCGCGCGGCGTAGCGCACGGCTTCCTCGGGCTCGATCGCGCCATTGGTTTCGATGTCCATGATCAGCTTGTCGAGATCGGTACGCTGTTCGACGCGCGCGGACTCGACCGAATAGCTGACCCGGCGCACCGGGCTGAATGATGCATCAAGCATGATGCTGCCGACGGCACGGGTTTCCTCGCTGCTTGCCTTGCGGCTGGTGGCGGCGATATAGCCGCGGCCCTGCTCCACCTTGATCTGCATGTCGAGTTTGCCGCCCGCAGCAAGGTGTGCGATCACGTGCTCGGGATTGACGATCTCGACATCGTGCATCTGTTCGATATCGCCCGCGGTCACCACGCCTTCGCCCGATTTCTTGAGCACAAGCGTTGCCTCTTCGCGGTTATGGAGCTTCAGCACGATACCCTTGAGATTGAGCAGAATATCGACCACGTCTTCCTGTACGCCGTCGATGGTCGAGTATTCGTGCAATACGCCGGCGATCTTGACTTCGGTCGCAGCATAGCCAGGCATCGACGACAGCAGAGTGCGACGCAGCGCGTTACCCAGCGTGTGGCCATAGCCGCGCTCGAACGGCTCCATGGTGAGCTTGGCGTGATACGGCGCGATGTTCTGCACATCGATGATACGAGGCTTAAGGAACACACTGCTTTGCATGGCTCAAAACCCTCTTGGAAATTACTTCGAGTAAAGCTCGACCACGAGTGATTCGTTGATCGTTGACGGCAGCTCGGAGCGCTGCGGACGTGCCTTGAAGGTGCCCTTGAGCGCCTTGGCATCGACCTCCAGCCATTCGGCATGGCCGCGCGACTCCGCCGCCTCGGCAGCGCCCTTGATGCGCAGCTGATCCTTGGCTGCCTGGGCAACTTCGATCACATCGCCCGGGCTGCACTGGAACGACGGAATGTTGACCCGCCTGCCGTTTACCAGAACGCCGTTATGGCGCACGATCTGGCGCGCTTCGGTGCGCGAAGCGCCGAAACCCATGCGATAGACCACGCTGTCCAGCCGGCTTTCGAGTATCTGCAGCAGCGCCTCACCGGTAACACCCCGGCTGCGCGAAGCCTCCTTGTAGTTCTTGCGGAACTGGCGTTCGAGCAGGCCATAGATGCGGCGCACCTTCTGTTTTTCGCGCAGCTGCACGCCATAACCCGAGAGACGCGTGTTTTTCTGCCCGTGCTGGCCAGGCGGATAATTACGCCGCTCGATGGCACACTTGTCGGTGAAACACTTCTCGCCCTTGAGAAACAGCTTCTCGCCCTCACGGCGGCACTGGCGACATTTTGCGTCGAGATTCCTTGCCACGTTGCGACTCCTTTAAATCCGGCGCTTTTTCGGGGGACGGCAGCCGTTATGCGGTACCGGCGTCACATCCGAAATGCTGGTGATCTTGAAACCCACGGCATTGAGCGCTCTCACCGCGGACTCGCGGCCCGGCCCCGGCCCCTTGATGCGCACTTCGATGTTCTTCACACCGCATTCCTGGGCGAGCTTGCCAGCGCGCTCGGAAGCGACCTGCGCCGCAAACGGCGTCGACTTGCGCGAGCCCTTGAAGCCGTTGCTGCCGCAGGTGGCCCATGCCAGCGCATTGCCCTGACGGTCGGTAATGGTCACGATGGTGTTGTTGAAGGACGCATGAATGTGGGCGATGCCTTCCGCCACGTTCTTCTTGACCTTTTTGCGCACCCGGGTGCTAGCTTTTGCCATATCGCTTTACCTTTGCACTCAATCTTTAAACCGTAGCCGCTTTTTGCAGCTTGACCGCCGCCTTGCGCGGACCCTTGCGCGTGCGCGCATTGGTGCGCGTGCGCTGCCCGCGAACCGGCAGTCCGGCACGATGCCGTTTGCCGCGCCAGGTGCCGAGGTCCATCAGGCGTTTGATGTTCATCGACACTTCGCGCCGCAGATCGCCCTCGATGGTGAAACGGCCCACCTGCTCGCGCAGCTTGTCCATCTCTGTATCTGACAAGTCCTTGATTTTCTTCGAAAATTCAATTCCGGCTGCGGTGCAGATCGCGCGCGCGCGGCTGCGGCCAATGCCATAAATCGCGGTCAGCGCGATTTCTGCATGCTGATGATTCGGAATGTTGACGCCGCCAATCCGGGCCATGTCGTTATTTCCTTAACCCAAAAAATGGAAAACCGGTAATTGTAACGTTTAACCGGCCAGTTTTCAATGCGAAACCGCCACTCAGCCCTGACGCTGCTTGTGGCGGGGATCCTTGCAAATCACCCGCACCACGCCCTTGCGCTTGATCACCTTGCAATTGCGGCAGATCCTTTTCACCGATGCCAGCACTTTCATGTTGCGCTCCTTCTAAGCTCTTACTTGGCCCGGAACACGATGCGTCCGCGGGTCAGGTCATACGGCGTGAGTTCCACCGTCACCTTGTCGCCCGGCAGGATGCGGATATAGTGCATGCGCATCTTGCCCGAAATATGTCCGAGTACAACGTGGCCATTTTCCAGTTTTACCCGGAATGTCGCGTTGGGCAGGTTCTCCAGCACCTCGCCCTGCATTTGTAGCGTTTCTTCTTTTGCCATTTACCGTGATGGAAACACGCCGCCCTTGAAATTGGCCTTCTTGAGCAGGCTTTCATACTGATGCGACATCATGTAGGCCTGTACCTGGGCCATGAAATCCATGGTCACCACCACGATGATCAGCAGGCTGGTGCCGCCGAAATAAAACGGTACGTTCTTCCATACGATCAAAGCTTCCGGCAGCAGGCAAACCAGCGTCACGTAGATCGCGCCGCTCAGCGTGAGCCGCATCGTGATTTTTTCGATATAGCGCGCGGTCTGCTCGCCCGGCCGGATACCCGGCACGAATGCACCGCTTTTCTTCAGGTTGTCGGCGGTTTCTTTGGGGTTGAACACCAGTGCAGTATAGAAAAAGCAGAAAAAAATGATCGCCGAGGCGTAGAGAATCGTGTAGATCGGCTGGCCGGGATGCAAGGTGGCCGCGATGTCCTTGAGCCAGGCCATGCCTTCGCTCGCCCCGAACCAGCCGCCCAGCGTCGCCGGAAACAGGATGATCGAAGAAGCAAAAATCGGCGGAATCACACCCGACATGTTGAGCTTCAGCGGCAGGTGCGAAGTCTGGCCGCCGTAGACCTTGCGTCCGACTTGGCGTTTGGCGTAATTGACCAGGATTTTTCTCTGGCCACGCTCCACAAAGCATACGAACGCGGTAACTCCTACCACGACCGCGAAAATGAACAACACCACCGGGATCGAAAACGCACCGGTGCGCGCCAGCTCCAGCGTGCCGCCGACGGCGTTGGGAAAACCTGCTGCGATGCCGGCGAAGATGATCAGCGAAATGCCGTTGCCGATGCCGCGTTCGGTGATCTGCTCGCCGAGCCACATCAGGAACATGGTGCCGGTCACCAGCGTGATCATCGCCGTCAGCCGGAACATCAGGCCCGGTTCGATCACCAGTCCCTGCTGCGATTCGAGCGCGATGGCGATACCCAGCCCCTGGAACAGCGCGAGCCCGGCCGTGCCGTAGCGCGTATATTGCGTAATCTTGCGGCGCCCCGATTCACCTTCTTTCTTGAGCGCCTCGAGGGTCGGCGACACCACCGTCATCAGCTGCATGATGATCGACGCCGAGATATACGGCATGATGCCAAGCGCGAAAATCGAAAACCGCGACAGCGCACCGCCGGAAAACATGTTGAACATGTCGAGGATGCCGCCGCGCTGCGATTGAAACAGCTGGGCGAGCTGCGCCTGGTCGATGCCCGGCACCGGGATGAACGAGCCGATGCGGAACACGATCAGCGCTCCGAGCAGGAACAGCAGGCGACGTTTCAGATCGCCCATCTTTCCCGACGCCAGCAGTGATTCGTTGGCAGCCAAGTTACTGAGCCCCGCCTTTTACAGCGCTCCCGCCCTTGTTTCCGGGCTTGGCCTGCCGCGCCCTGGGCGTGCCTTCTTCGACCGATCCGCCCGCCGCCTCGATGGCGGCGCGCGCACCCTTGCTGACCCGCAGGCCTCTCAATGCCACTTTGCGCCGGATTTCGCCGGACAGGATCACCTTGGCGTCAAGCGCCAGCACCGACACCACGCCCGCCGCCTTGAGCGCGGCGAGATCGATCACCTCGGCTTTCATTTTCTGCAGATCGCCGAGACGCACTTCAGCGGTATCACCCTTCAGTTGCGATATGAAACCGCGCTTGGGCAGGCGCCGCTGCAGTGGCATCTGGCCACCCTCGAAACCGACTTTGTGGAAGCCGCCTGCACGCGCCTTCTGGCCCTTGTGGCCACGGCCGGCGGTCTTGCCCAGCCCGCAGCCGATGCCGCGGCCGACGCGCTTTTTGGAGTGCTTGGAGCCGGCTGCCGGCTTGATATCGTTCAACTGCATTTAGCCCTCACACCTGACGAGATAGGACACCTTGTTGATCATGCCGCGGACAGCCGGCGTATCTTCGACTTCCACCGTATGGTTGATGCGGCGCAAGCCCAGGCCGCGCACCGACGCGCGATGTTCGCGCTTGGTGCCGATCAGGCTCTTTATCAGCGTCACCTTGATGGTTTTGCCCTGTGCCTTGGCCATGATCACCCCGTGATTTCTTCGACCGTCTTGCCACGCTTGGCGGCGATTTCCGCTGGCGTATTCATCGCCATCAGGCCATTGATGGTGGCGCGCACCACATTGTAAGGATTGGTCGAACCGAGACACTTGGCGAGTATGTTGGTCACCCCCATCACCTCGAGCACCGCCCGCACCGGACCACCGGCGATGATGCCGGTGCCTTCGTGCGCCGGCTGCATGTAGACGCGCGCCGCGCCGTGGCGTCCGATCACCGTATGCTGCAGCGTGCCGTTCTTGAGCTGGATCTTGACCATCTTGCGGCGCGCCTCTTCCATCGCCTTTTGCACCGCAACCGGCACTTCGCGCGACTTGCCCTTGCCCATGCCGACGCTGCCATCGCCATCGCCAACGACGGTAAGCGCCGCGAAACCCAGCACGCGGCCGCCCTTGACCACCTTGGTCACGCGATTGATCGCAACCATTTTCTCGCGCAGGCCGTCACCACGTTCTTCGCCGCCCTGCATTTTTCCCGCCTGTATCTTCGCCATGACGTATCCCGGTATGCCGTTCAGAACTTGAGGCCGTTTTCGCGCGCCGCCTCGGCGAGCGCCTTGATGCGGCCGTGAAACTTGTAGCCGGAGCGATCGAAGGCCACCGCCTCGATACCCAGCTTCCTCGCTTTTTCTGCGATGCGCCTGCCGACTTCGACAGCCGCCTCGATGTTGCCGCCGTTTTTCAGCTTCTTGCGCAAATCAGCCTCCGCCGTCGAAGCGGCAGCCAGCACTTTGGCGCCCGAAGCGTCGATGACCTGCGCATAAATATGGCTGTTGGAGCGGTGCACCGTCAGGCGCACCGTCTTCAGTTCCGCGATCTTGGCGCGGGTCCGGCGTGCCCGCCGCAACCGTGCTTCATTCTTATCTGTCATGTGTCACCCGCCTACTTCTTCTTGGTTTCCTTGAGCACGATCTGCTCGTCGGCATAACGCACGCCTTTGCCCTTGTACGGCTCGGGACTGCGGTAGCGCCGCACCTCGGCAGCCACCTGCCCGACGAGCTGCCTGTCCATGCCCTTGATCACGATCTCGGTCTGGCTCGGCGTCTCGGCTTTGATGCCCTGCGGCATCTGATGGACCACCGGGTGCGAGAAGCCGAGCGTAAGATTGAGCTTGTCGCCTTGCGCCTGAGCACGGTAGCCGACGCCGACCAGCGTCAGCTTTTTCTCAAACCCCTTGCTGACCCCTTTCACCATGTTGGCCACAAGCGCCCGCATCGTGCCCGACATGGCGTTGGCCTGCCGCGAATTATGGGCAGTCCTGAATTCGAGACGGTTCTCTATTTTTTCGATCTTGACGTCCGGCGACAGCTTCTGGGTAAGCGCACCCAGCGGGCCCTTGACGGAGATCTCGCCAGAATTCAACGTCACTTCCACCTTTTCTGGCAGCATCACCGGATTTTTTGCAATTCTCGACATCGTCTACTCCGTTCCGCTTTACGCAACGATGCACAATACTTCGCCGCCTACGCCAAGGCCTCGCGCCTTGCGGTCGGTCATCACGCCCTTGGGCGTCGACACGATCGCGATCCCGAGGCCGTTCATCACCTTCGGAATATCGCGGCTCGGTTTGTAGATGCGAAGCCCCGGACGGCTGATGCGTTCGATTTTCTCGATCACCGGACGGCCGGCATAATATTTGAGGCTGATTTCAAGCTGCGGCTTGCCTTCATTGCCGCGCACCACGAAGTCTTCGATATACCCTTCATCCTTCAGCACCTTGGCAATGGCCGCTTTCAGCTTGCTTGCCGGCATCGCTACCGACTGTTTCTCCGACAGCTGCGCATTGCGAATGCGCGTCAGCATGTCGGCGACCGGATCACACATACTCATCGATCTTCTCCTGAACCTACCAGCTGGCCTTGATCACGCCGGGAACCTCGCCGCGCATCGCTATATCGCGCAACTTGCAGCGTCCAAGCCCGAACTTGCGGAACACGCCGCGCGGACGTCCCGTCAATGCGCAACGATTGCGCAGCCTCACCGGAGAAGCATTTCTCGGCAGCTTCTGCAGTTTGAGCCGCGCCTCATAACGCTCCTCCGGGGACAATTTCTGGTTATTGACGATAGCCAGCAGCTCCGCGCGCTTGGCGGCGAATTTCTTGACGGTGGCGCGACGTTTCTGGTCGCGATTGATCAATGCCGTTTTTGCCATGAATCGTTCCTCAGTTCCTGAACGGAAATTTGAATGCCGAAAGAAGCGCCCTTGCTTCCGCGTCGGTCTTGGCAGTGGTGGAAATCGTGATATTCATGCCGCGTATGGCATCAATCTTGTCGTACTCGATTTCCGGAAAAATGATCTGTTCCTTGACACCCATGTTGTAGTTGCCGCGCCCGTCGAAGGACTTGCCGGAAATGCCACGGAAATCACGGATGCGCGGCATGGCAACGTTGATGAGGCGGTCAAGAAACTCGTACATGCGCGCACCGCGCAGGGTCACCTTGCAGCCGATGGGGTAACCTTCGCGAATCTTGAAAGTGGCGATCGACTTGCGGGACTTGGTGACCACCGGTTTCTGACCGGCGATCTTCTGCATGTCCGCCACCGCGTTGTCCATGATCTTCTTGTCGGCAACCGCCTCGCCCACGCCCATGTTGAGCACGATTTTCTGGATGCGCGGCACCTGCATCGGGCTTTTGTAGCCGAACTGTTTCGTGAGATCCTTGACCACGGTTTCACGATAGTAAACCCCCAGCCGTGCCGGCGCCGCCGGCTTGGACGGCTTTTCCGCCTTGACTTCCTGCTCGGGTTTGGCTGCCCTGGCTTCCCTGGTCGCCTTGGCTTCCTTGGTCGCCTTGGCTCCTTTTTCCTTGACAGGCTTGGCCGCTTTGGCCGGTTTTTCTGCGCTCATACGTCAACCACTTCGCCGTTAGACTTGTAAAAACGCACGCGTTTGCCGTCTTCCAACACCTTGATGCCGATGCGATCGGTCTTTTTGGTCGTCGGATTGAACAGCCCCACGTTCGACACGTGCAGCGGCATTTCCTTGTCGATGATGCCGCCATTGAGGCCTTTCATCGGGTTCGGACGCTGGTGCTTCTTGACCTTGTTGACGCCCTCCACCAGCACGTGCTCCGCATCGATGACGCGCAGCACGGTGCCGCGCTTGCCGCGGTCCTTGCCGGCCAGCACGATTACGTCATCGCCTTTTCTGATCTTGCGCATGATGTGTCCCTCTACAGCACTTCCGGAGCAAGCGACACGATTTTCATGAAGCGCTCGGTCCGCAACTCGCGGGTTACCGGCCCGAAAATGCGTGTGCCGATCGGCTCGAGCTTCGGATTGAGCAGCACCGCGGCATTGCCGTCGAATTTGATCATCGAGCCGTCGCTGCGCCGCACGCCTTTTGCGGTACGGACCACCACGGCATTGTAGATTTCGCCTTTTTTGACGCGACCGCGTGGCGCCGCATCTTTGACGCTCACCTTGATCACGTCCCCGATACCGGCATAACGCCGCTTGGAACCGCCGAGAACCTTGATGCACATTACTGCGCGCGCACCGGTATTGTCGGCGACATCCAGAATGGACTGCATCTGAATCATTTTTTTGCTTCCCGCTTAAAAAACTCTTCTTCAACTTGGTCCGTCTGCCGGAGCAGCGGCCAGTATTGAAGCCCGTTCGGGTCGGCCCCGCGCACCAAAAGCACGGCACGGGGGAAACTTTGCTGTCAGAGAAGGCCGGACCTTGCAAGCCGTCCGGCCGGGATTTTACCAGAGTCTGACATTTTAAAACCATCCTTGCGCTTCCGCAAGGCCAATTTTCAGATCGCGCGCGTCTTTTCGATCAGCCCGATCACCCGCCACGCCTTGGTCTTGGCGAGCGGACGGCATTCCTCGATCGTCACCATGTCGCCCTCGTGAAATTCGTTCTTCTCATCGTGGGCGTGGTATTTTTTGGAGCGGGTCACGATCTTGCCGTACAAGGGATGTTTGACGCGCCGTTCCACCACCACCGTCACCGTCTTTTCCATTTTGTCGCTGACCACGCGTCCGATCAGCGTACGTTTGTTGGCTTCACTCATGCTTTAACCTGTTCCGCCGCTTTCTCGGTCATCACGGTACGCACGCGGGCGATGTCGCGGCGCACTTTTTTCAACTGGCTGGTATTGGAGAGTTGCTGGGTCGCCTTCTGCATGCGCAGGGAAAATTGCGCCTTCAGCAGCGAAGCGAGTTCCTGGCGCAACTCGTCAGGAGATTTTGATCTCAATTCAACAGCTTTCATGTTCTATCCCCCCACCTGGCGGTGCACGAAAGCGGTCAGGATCGGCAGCTTGGCTGCCGCCAGCCGGAACGCTTCTTTCGCCATGGCCTCGTCGACACCGTCCATTTCGTATAACACCTTGCCCGGCTGAATTTCGGCAACCCAGTACTCGGGGTTGCCCTTGCCATTGCCCATGCGCACCTCTGCCGGTTTTCGCGAAATCGGCTTGTCCGGGAAAATACGGATCCAGATCCGGCCGCCGCGTTTGATGTGACGGGTCATGGCGCGCCGCGCCGCCTCGATCTGGCGTGCCGTGAGCCGGCCGCGGCCGATCGCTTTCAGGCCGTAGTCACCAAAACTCACCTTGTTGCCACGGGTCGCAACGCCCTTGTTGCGCCCCTTCTGTTCCTTGCGGTATTTACGTCTGGCTGGCTGTAGCACGTTTTGCTCCTGTCTTTGCTGCCGGTTTCCTCGGCTTTCTCGCCGGTTTTTCCGGCTCGATGGCCGGAGTGGCGGCGGGCGCCACCGCAGGCTGTTCGTTCTGCGCCATCACTATGCCCTTGAACACCCACACCTTGATGCCGATCACGCCATAAGTAGTCTTGGCCTCCGAAAAGCCGTAATCGATATCGGCGCGCAGCGTGTGCAGAGGCACCCGCCCTTCTCGATACCACTCGGTGCGCGCAATCTCGATGCCGTTCAGCCGTCCCGCACTCATGATCTTGATACCCTGGGCGCCAAGGCGCATGGCGTTGGTGATGGCGCGTTTCATCGCGCGGCGGAACATGATGCGCTTCTGCAACTGTTGCGCGATGGAATCTGCAATCAACTGCGCATCGATTTCCGGCTTGCGCACTTCCTCGATGTTGACATGCACCGGCACGCCGAGCATTTTCTGCAGTTCAGCCTTGAGCGACTCGATATCCTCGCCCTTTTTCCCGATTACGACGCCGGGACGCGCGCTGTAGACCGTAATGCGCGCATTCTTTGCCGGGCGCTCGATCACGACCCGGCTTACCGCAGCGTGGGCCAGCCGCGCTCTCAGATAATCGCGAACCTTGATGTCCTCGTTGAGCATGGTCGGAAAATTCTTGCTGTTGGCATACCAGCGCGACGCCCAGTTGCGATTAACGGCGAGGCGGAAACCCGTCGGATGTATTTTTTGGCCCATGCCTATTTCCTTCCATCGCCGACTGTCACGTAAATGTGACAGGTCGGCTTCAAAATGCGCGCACCGCGACCTTTGGCGCGCGCCGCGAAGCGTTTGATTACCGGACCCTTCTCGACATGAATCCGCGTTACCTTGAGTTCGTCGATATCGGCACCGTCGTTATGTTCGGCATTGGCAATCGCCGACTCCAGCACCTTGCGGATGATCGCCGCGCCCTTCTTGGGGTTGAACTGGAGAATGTTGAGCGCGCTTTCCACCGATTTGCCGCGCACCAGATCGGCAAGCAGCCGGCCTTTCTGGGCCGACAGCCGCACGCCGTGCAGTTTCGCCATGGTATTCATACTTTATTCCTCGCTACTTGGACGCCGCCGGCGTCGGACTCGCCTTCTTGTCGGCCGCCGCAGCCGAGCCGGCTCTCGAGTGCCCCTTGAAGGTCCGGGTATGCGAAAACTCGCCAAGCTTGTGTCCCACCATGTTTTCCGTGATATAGACCGGAATGTGCTGCCTGCCATTGTGGACGGCGATGGTGAGGCCGACGAAATCCGGCAGAACCGTCGAACGCCGCGACCAGGTCTTGATCGGACGCTTGTCGTTGGTGCTGCGCGCGGTTTCCACCTTCTGCATCAGATGATGATCTACAAACGGGCCTTTTTTGATCGAACGTGCCATGTGTTACCTCTTAGCCAATGCTCTTAGCATGACGACGGCGCACGATCATGCTGTTGGTGCGCTTGTTGTTGCGCGTACGGTACCCCTTGGTGAGCGTGCCCCACGGGCTTACCGGATGCCTGCCGGCGGCGGTCTTGCCTTCGCCGCCACCGTGCGGGTGATCGATCGGGTTCATGGCCACGCCACGAACCGTCGGCCGCACACCGCGCCAGCGCACGCGTCCGGCTTTGCCGATGGACTCCAGGGAGTGTTCCTCGTTACCCACTTCGCCAATGGTGGCGCGGCAGTTGACGTGCACCTTGCGAATCTCTCCGGAGCGCAGCCGCAGCTGTGCATAATCGCCTTCGCGCGCCAGCAGCTGCACCGAAGTGCCAGCCGCGCGCGCGATTTGCGCGCCCTTTCCCGGCATCATTTCCACGCAATGCACCGTCGTTCCCACCGGTATGTTGCGCAGCGGCAGGGTGTTGCCGACTTTGATCGGGGCCTCGATGCCGGACATGAGCTGCATGCCAGCGGTTACGCCTTTGGGCGCAATGATGTAACGACGCTCGCCATCGGCATAGCACAGCAACGCCACGTGGGCACTGCGGTTCGGGTCATACTCCAGCCGCTCGACTTTGGCAGCGATGCCGTCCTTGCCGCGCTTGAAATCGATGATGCGGTAGTGGTGCTTGTGGCCGCCGCCGTGATGGCGCATCGTTATATGGCCATAACTGTTGCGCCCGGCTTTTTTCGACTGGCTCTGGGTAAGCTTGGCGACCGGTTTGCCTTTGTGCAATCCGGGCGTGACGACCTTGACCAGCTGGCGCCGACCGGGAGATGTCGGTTTGACTTTGACTAGCATTACTTGGTCTCCCCTTCAGCAAAATTGATTTCCTGCCCGGGCTTCAGGCAGACGTAAGCCTTTTTCCAATGATTGCGGCGGCCGATGAAACGACCGAAACGCTTTTCCTTGCCTCGCACGTTGGCAACCTTCACCGACTCCACCTCGACCTTGAACATGAGCTCCACCGCAGCCTTGATCTCGGGCTTGGTGGCATCCTGGGCGACGCGGAATATGACCTGCTCGTGCTTGTCGGCCACGAAAGTGCTCTTTTCCGAAATCACGGGAGCGAGCAGCACCTGCATCAGGCGTTCCTGCTGTTTTGCGCTGGGCACGGCACTCGTCATGACAGCATCTCCTCGATTTTTGACACCGCGGCGCGCGTGATCAGCACCTTGGCGTGGCGGATGAGGCTCACCGGGTCGGCATAGCGCACATCGACGACATGGACATTGGGCAGATTGCGCGACGACAGCAGCAGATTGTCATCAAGACTGTCGGTAATGATCAGCACATCGTCCAGCCCCATGCCCTTGAGTTTCTGCGCCAGCAGCCTGGTCTTGGGCGCCTCTATGCTGAAGCCATCGACCACCGCCAGACGGTCCTCGCGCGCAAGCTGGGACAGAATCGAGCTCACCCCGGCGCGGAACATCTTTTTGTTGACCTTGTGGCTGAAATTTTCATCCGGCGTGTTGGGAAAAATCCGGCCGCCGCCGCGCCACAATGGGCTTGAAGTCATGCCGGCGCGCGCGCGCCCGGTGCCTTTCTGGCGCCACGGCTTCTTGGTCGAATGCTTGACGGTGCCGCGATCTTTCTGCGCCCGGGTGCCGCTGCGGGCATTGGCGAGATACGCAGTCACCACCTGGTGAACCAGGGCTTCGTTGTATTCGCGCCCGAAGGCGGCATCGGACGCCGAAACCGAGGCGGTCGACTGGCCCTGCTCGTTAATCAGCTTGAGTTCCATCATGCACCTGCCTTATTATTTGGCGCCGGCAGCTTTCGCTGCCTTGCCGGATGCAGCGGACCTGACCGCCTTGACCGCCGGATACACGGCGACATCGCCGCCCTTGGCGCCCGGCACCGCGCCGCGAATCAGCAGCAACTGGCGCTCGGCGTCGACGCGGACGATTTCCAGATTCTGGGCGGTACGCTTCACAGCCCCCATATGGCCTGCCATCTTCTTGCCGGGGAAAACCCGTCCCGGATCCTGCGCCATGCCGATCGAACCCGGCTTGTTGTGCGACACCGAGTTGCCGTGGCTGGCGCGGTTCGACGAAAAGTGATGACGCTTGATGACCCCGGCAAAACCCTTACCTTGCGATATGCCCGAAACATCGACTTTCTGCCCGGCAGCAAAAATGCTGGCGCCGATTACCGCACCAACCTTGATGTCTGCAAGCTGCTCGGGAGCAACGCGAAATTCCTTGAGGGTGTGACCGGCATCAACCCCGGCTTTGGCAAAATGGCCGGCAGCCGCCTTGTTGACGCGGCGGGCGCGGCGCTTGCCGAAAGTCACCTGCACCGCGGCATAGCCGTCGGTAGCGGGCTGTTTGATCTGGGTCACGCGATTGTTCGACACGTCGACCACGGTCACCGGGACGGTATCGCCGTCCTCAGTGAACACCCGGGTCATGCCGACCTTGCGGCCTACTAGTCCTAAGCTCATGTTTTATTTCCTTTTTTTTCAAAAGGCGCCGACTGCAATTGGTCGGCAATTCAAAAAATGAAACGCGGGCGACTCGCGTCGCAGTGAAACGGGAAACCGGAACCGCGTTTCACGTTTCACATTTCACGCCCCTACAACTTGATCTCCACATCCACTCCGGCGGGCAGATCGAGCTTCATCAGCGCATCGACGGTCTTGTCGGTAGGATCGATGATGTCCATCAGGCGCAAGTGCGTGCGGATCTCGAGCTGGTCGCGCGACGTCTTGTTCACGTGCGGCGAGCGCAGCAGATCGAAACGCTCCTTGCGCGTCGGCAGCGGCACCGGGCCTTTGACGACCGCGCCGGTGCGTTTGGCGGTATCGACGATCTCCAGTGCCGACTGGTCGATCAGGCGATAGTCGAACGCCTTCAGACGGATACGGATTTTCTGGCTTTTAACGGTGGCCATTGACATTACTCGATGATTTTCGCGACGACGCCGGCACCCACGGTGCGGCCGCCCTCGCGAATGGCAAAACGCAGCCCCTCTTCCATCGCGATCGGCTGAATCAGCGCCACCGTGATCGACAC
>JBKBXX010000036.1:0-26465 GCA_046313915.1 Burkholderiales bacterium
CAGTGCCCGCGACCGGTTTCGTTCCGCACTGTTTCCCCGGCGACGCGCTGGCGCCCGTGACGCCGGTCATTATCGATCACGACGCGAGCGATACGCCGCACGATCAGGTGCTGCTCAATCTGCGCGATGAATGGTCGCCTCTTTTCAGCCGCTTCCAGCGCCTGATCGAAATCGTGAGCCGCGACGAACGGGACCGCGCGAGCGCGCGCGAACGTTTCAAGTTCTACCGCGACCGCGGCTATGAAATCCGCACTCACGACCTCGGCACCGGCGATGGCTAAGCCGATTCATATTGCGATTGCGACTGCCGCGGCGGCGAGGCGCGGTCCGCACGCCGGCAATTGCGCAAACTGATGGCACAGCAACCACCCCGCAACGAAGAGGACGAAGATCTTCTCGAGCGCGCCGATGCCCTGCTCGCGCGCCACCACCGTCTGCCGCCGCAGCCGGGCGCGCGGCACGCCGCAGCCGATGTGCCGCTGCTCACCGAAGCCGTCGGCGGCACGTCGGATATCCCGCTGCTGACCGACATCGTTGCCCCCGCAGCACAGCCGCCATCGGCGGTGACCGCAGTGCCGCAAGACGCGACTGTGGACGCCCCCCCGCCCGCAGCCGCGTCAGATGCGCCACCGCCCTCCGCAGCGGAAGCGGAAGTCATTTCCCGCGTCCAGGCGCAAAACCTCGAACACGGCGTCTACCTGAAACTGAAACAGGATCTCGATGACCGCATCGCCGGCGTGCTGCACGAGCGTTTCATGCCGGGCATCGGCGCCGCGCTCGACCATGCGCTGCAGAAAATCGCCCGTGATCTCGGAACCAGCATCGGCGCCACGGTGCGCGCCTCGATCGAAGAGACACTGCAGACCCGGCTTCGCAATCTGCCGCCTGCCGAAGCGGAGGGCCGGCCAAAGTCCGGCGAGGCATACGGCTCGGGTATAATGCCGCCTTTTCCCGAAATCCCCCGCTCCCCATCACGCCCCATGGAACTCGCCAAGAGCTTTGAGCCGGCCGCCATCGAGTCACGCTGGTATCCGTTCTGGGAGAACAGCGGCTACTTCAAGGCCGGGCTCGACCGTAACAACCCCAACAGCTTCTGCATCCTGCTGCCGCCGCCCAATGTCACCGGCACGCTGCACATGGGGCATGGTTTCAACCAGACCATCATGGACGCGCTCACCCGCTATCACCGGATGCGCGGCGACAACACCCTGTGGCAGCCCGGCACCGATCACGCCGGCATCGCCACCCAGATCGTGGTCGAGCGCCAGCTGGAAGCGCAAGGCCTGTCGCGCCACGATCTCGGACGCGAGAAATTCATCGCCAAGGTGTGGGAATGGAAGGAATACTCGGGTTCCACCATCACGCGCCAGATGCGCCGCCTCGGCACTTCCTGCGACTGGTCACGCGAGCGCTTCACGATGGACGAAGGGCTGTCGAAAACCGTCACCGAGACCTTCGTCCGGCTCTACCACGAAGGCCTGATCTACCGCGGCAAGCGGCTGGTGAACTGGGATCCCAGACTGCTCACTGCGGTGTCCGACCTCGAAGTCGAAAGCGAGGAGGAAGACGGTCTTCTCTGGCACATCCGCTACCCGCTCGCCGACGCTTCGGGCCATCTGACCGTGGCCACCACGCGGCCCGAGACCATGCTCGGCGACACCGCGGTCGCCGTCAATCCGGAAGACGAACGCTACCGCCACCTCGTCGGCAAGAGCGTGCGGCTGCCGCTCGCCGGGCGTGAGATTCCGATCATCGCCGACGCCTATGTCGACAGGACATTCGGCACCGGTTGCGTGAAAATCACGCCGGCACACGACTTCAATGACTACCAGATCGGACAGCGCCACCGGCTCGCGATGATCAATGTGCTGACGCTGGACGCCAGGATCAACGACAACGCTCCCGCCGCCTATCGCGGGCTTGACCGTTATGAGGCGCGCCGGCGCATCGTCGCCGATCTCGAAACGCAGGGCCTGCTGGAAAAAACCGAAAAGCATCGACTCAAGGTGCCGCGCTGCGGCCGCACCGGCGAAGCAGTCGAACCGATGCTCACCGACCAGTGGTTCGTCGCGGTGAACAAACCCGGCTCCGACGGCAAGTCGATTGCGCAGAAAGCGCTGGAATGCGTGGCCTCGGGCGAGATCCGTTTCTTTCCCGAGAACTGGGTCAACACCTACAACCAGTGGCTCAACAACATCCAGGACTGGTGCATCTCGCGCCAGCTGTGGTGGGGACACCAGATTCCGGCCTGGTATGACGAACAGGGCAACGTCTATGTCGCGCGCAGCGAAGCCGAGGCCCGCGCCCAGGCCGCCGCGCAAGGCCGTGACGGCGTCCTCAAGCGCGACGAGGACGTGCTCGATACCTGGTATTCGTCGGCGCTGTGGCCGTTCTCGACGCTCGACTGGACCCCGGAATATCCCGCCAAGTCCAACCCCGCGCTCGACCTTTACCTGCCTTCATCGGTGCTGGTCACCGGTTTCGACATCATTTTCTTCTGGGTGGCACGCATGGTGATGATGACCACGCACATCACCGGCAAGATCCCTTTCCGCCACGTCTACGTCCACGGCCTGATCCGCGATGCCGAAGGGCAGAAAATGTCGAAATCCAAGGGCAACGTGCTCGATCCCATCGACCTCATCGACGGCATCGGCGTCGATGAGCTGGTGAAGAAGCGCACTTCCGGTCTGATGGACCCGCGGCAGGCGCAGGCCATCGAAAAACGCACGCGCAAGGAATTTCCCAATGGCATTCCCGCCTTCGGTACCGATGCGCTGCGTTTCACTTTCGCCAGCCTCGCCTCGCCCGGCCGCGACATCAAGTTCGACCTCGCGCGCTGTGACGGCTACCGCAATTTCTGCAACAAGCTGTGGAACGCGACGCGCTTCGTGCTGATGAACTGTGCGGGCCAGGACGTCGGCCTCGACGAAACCGCGGCGCTCGAAACGTCGGCCGCCGACCTGTGGATCGTCAGCCTGCTGCAGCGCGCCGAAACCGAGGCGGCCAGACACTTCGCCGACTACCGCTTCGACCTGCTTGCCCGGACGATCTATGAATTCGTGTGGGACGAGTACTGCGACTGGTACGTCGAACTCGCCAAAGTTCAGATCGCCGGCGGCAGCGAAGCGCAGCAACGCGCCACGCGGCGCACCTTGCTGCGCGTGCTCGAATCCACCCTGCGGCTCGCCCATCCCGTCATCCCGTTCATCACCGAGGAACTGTGGCAGAAAGTCGCACCGCTCGCCGGCAAAAGCGGCGCCTCGATCATGCTGCAGCCATACCCCGTTGCGCAGAAAGAGCGTATCAACGAAACGGCGGAACGCGAAATCGGCACCCTCAAGCAGCTCGTCACCGCCTGCCGCACGCTGCGCAGCGAAATGAGCATCGCGCCTTCGCAGAAACTGCCGCTGCTGGCGCAGGGCGATGCCGCGCGCCTTGCCGCCTTCACTCCCTACCTCGTCGCGCTGGCGCGGCTTTCCGAAGTCGTGATCGAAACAGCGCTGCCCGCCGCTGATGCCCCGGTTTCCATCGTCGGCGACTTCAAGCTCATGCTCAAGGTCGAAATCGATGTCGCCGCCGAGCGCGAACGCCTCAACAAGGAAAGGGCGCGCCTGGAAAATGAAATCGGCAAGGCGCAAGCCAAACTTGCCAACGCGAGTTTCGTCGAGCGCGCGCCCCCACAGGTCGTCGCGCAGGAAAAAGAACGGCTCGCGCGGTTCTCATCGACGCTGGACCAGGTCAAGCAACAGCTTGCCCGGCTCGGCGGCGGCTGAACGCCGCCGCGGCAGACCCGGGGGATATTTTATAACACATTGTTTTTAAAAAGAATTTTTACGCGAGCCGGGCTGGTCCCCGTCGACGGCGAAGCATGAGACACTCGCTGCGCGCTTTCCGCCACCGCAACTACCGGCTGTTTTTCTTCGGCCAGTCGCTGTCGGTGATCGGCAGCTGGACGCAGCAGATCGCGATGAGCTGGCTCGTCTATCGCCTGACCGGATCGGCGTGGCTGCTGGGCGTCACCGGTTTCGCCGGACAAATCGCGATCCTGCTGTTTGCGCCCTTCGGCGGCATCTGGGCCGACCGTTTCGATCGCCGCCGGCTGTTGCTCATCACCCAGGCCCTCGCCATGCTCCAGGCCTTCGTCCTGGCGGCCCTCACCTATGCCGGACTGGTCGTGGCGTGGCATGTGGTCGTGATGGCGGCCCTGCTCGGCATCGTGATGGCGTTCGACACGCCGATCCGCCAGTCTTTCACCTCGGAAATGGTACCGTCCCGGCACGACCTGCCGAGCGCCATCGCTTTCAATGCCGCCATGCAGAACGGCGGCCGCATGATCGGCCCCGCCATCGCCGGCGTGCTGCTCACCGTTTCCAGCGAAGCATTCTGTTTCCTGGCCAACGGTGCGGCCAAACTCGCGGTCATCGCGAGCCTGGCCATGATGACGGTCGCGCCGCGCACCCAACCTCACATCACGACCCGGCTGTGGGCCAGCTTCAGGGAAGGCGCCGCCTATGCCTGGAATCTGGTACCGGCCCGTTTTCTGCTGCCGCTGGTGGCACTGGTGAGTTTCATGGTGACTCCCTACCAGTCGCTGATGCCGATCTTTGCTGCGGAAATCTTCGCCGGCAGCGCTGACACGCTCGGGCTTCTGATGAGCGCCGCCGGGCTCGGCGGCATCATCGGCATGGTCTACCTCGCCTCGCGGCGCGACGTGCGCGGCCTCGCGCGCTGGATCGCATTTGCCGCCGCGCTCGCCGGTTTTTCGACTGTCGCGTTCGCCTATTCGAAAATCCTGCCGCTGTCGCTATTCGTCATCGGCACCACCGGCTTCGGCATCATCGTCGCCGCCAATTCGACAAGCCAGATCCTGCACACCATCGTCGAGGACGACAAGCGCGGCCGCGTCATGGCTTTTTTCGTGATGGCTTTCCTGGGCATGCAGCCGCTCGGCAGCCTCGCCGCCGGCGCGCTCGCTTCGTGGATCGGCGCCACCCACACGCTGGCGCTGGGCGGGGTGGTGACCGTGGGGGGCGCCTGCTGGCTATGGCGCAGGTTGCCGCTGTTAAGACAGCACATCCGCCCGCTTTATGTCGAGCTCGGCATCATTCCGCGCTGCCCTCCCGACCGGCCGTAAAAGCACGCTCGCGATACAACGCATCACACGCCGCCGCCCCAGTCATATTGACCGCAGAACAGCTTCATTTTGTCGACGATTTCGGCGCGCTCGAAAAAACGGTCGGCACGCGCAATCCGCGCTTCGTCGCGCAGCTGCGGTTCGCCGCCGAAGCAGAAGATCGCGATGTTGAGCATCATCTGCATCCGCAGCTCGCGTATGACCTCGAGCGGGTCGAACGCCGCACAGGCATCGAGATCGAGCAGGATGAAGCGGTATTGCAGCACTTCCTGGAAACCGCCGAACTCGTCGAGATCGCAAGTCACCGTCATCTGCCATCCCTCGGGCAGCGCAGCGCGCAGGCGGGCAACGAGCCTGTCGTCGCTGCTCATGACGATGAAACGCCTTTTGAGGCGCGATTCCACCGTCGGAATGTTCATGTCGCCGCAAGCTCGCGCCACACCGCCGCGCCCTCGACCGTCAGCACCCGCTCGACCTGTCCCTGCCTGCGGGTTTCGGTCAGAATGGTGGCGGCATTGAGTTTGACGCCGCCCGCAACCAGCCTCAGTCCCGACGACGCACCGGCATCCGCCAGCTCGACGAGAGCCGCTTCGCGCGCCTGCCGTTCTCCCGCCTGCAGCACCGAAGCGGCAAGCCGCCACGAAAAAATGTTTTCGACTGCGGCACGGAACACGCGCCGCAATGCGTCGCCCTGGGGAACGGTCTGGTGGCTTTCCCAGTCGGTCATCGCCTGCCGCAACGCCATCAGCAGGCACCTTTGAAAAGCGGCGGCCGCACGCGGCCGGAGCGGACTCGCGATGCAGCGCGCAAAGCGCGCTGCGGGAAAGCGCAGCAGAAAACTGCTTGCGAACACCGCGCAGCGTGCGATGGTCGCAGCACCGCTGCCGGCGATCTTGCGTCCTCCGAGCCACAGGTCCTGCTCGCGGCGCTCGACCGGCAAACCGAAGTGGCGATAGGTGGCGAGCGCCGGTTCCAGCCCCCACCTGAACCAGTCCGCCGGGCGCGCCGGTGCACGTTCGAGCGGCACGATCAGCACATAGCAATACTGCGATTCGTCTACCCACACCGCGCCGCCTCCCAGCGGCCGCGTGACCACCGGCACCTCGAGTTCGGCGACGAGTTCGGCATCGCGATCCTGGCTTGGTCCCAGCGAAATGTGAGGGGCGCTGCTTCCCCACAGCACGACCGGCGGATCATCCGGTCCCAGCACCTCGGCAATGCCCATGTAGGTCGCGTGGAACCGCTGCGGGTCGAGCACGCCGATATCGACAAAGCGCGCGGAAATCATCGCCGCTCAGCCGCCCCCGCCGCCGGGATTGAAATATTTCTCGAAATAGAAATCGCGCTTTTCGAGCGCTTCGAGCTCGCGCGCACGGTGCGCCATGCCGTCACGAAAAATCGCCGCCAGATGTTCACCCTGTTCGGCGTCGAGCACGTGGATCTGCGAAGCAAACGGCATGCCGTTCAGGTCCTCGTCGACCGTGATGATGCCGGCTGCGAGACCTTCCAGCGGCTGCAGATGCAGCAGCCACGCCCGGCATTCCGGGTCTTCGGGATCGAGCGGGCACAGCACGATTTTTCCCAGCCACGCGAGCCGCGCCACCTGATTGAACAGGCGGATGTCGAGTTTCTTGCCTTTGCGATATTTGTTGAGCTCGTTCCGGAGCTTGCCGACATCGGTCACGGCGATGGTTTTCATGGACGACCTCTTTGCTTCGGGAACCGCTTCAGCATATCACCGCGGCAGCCGGAAAAGAAAAGGGCTGCGCGAACAGCCCTTTTCCCGCACCTTCCGGATCCGGCTCTGCTACATTTTCCAGCCGTAGGCGATGCCGAAAGAGTTCTGATACATCTTGATGGTTTCGCTGCCGGTGCCGGGCACCCAGGTATTGAACAGCGACGACCCCGTCACCGAGCGGTTGAAAGCGTGCATGTAGGCGAGCGTCAGCTCGCCTCCCGTCCTCGTCTTGTGCGTCAGGCCGAGCGTCAGGTGATCCTGGACGACACCGGGAGCGATGATGTTGAACGTCACGTCGCGCGCCTGGATCGGATTGTCGCCATGGTTGAAGCCGCCGCGCAGTGTCAGGTTCTGCGAATACTGGTACTCGATGCCGACCTTGATCACGTTGACATCTCCCCAGCCAAAACCGCGCCCGCCGGCCACTCCCAGCGTCGAGCCGATCGCCGCCCCGAAGTTCGTGCTGGGGTTGGCGACCGAGCTGATGGCGCTGTAGTTGATGCGCTGATAGTCAACGGCGATGGTCGTTTTGGGCGTCGCCTTGAACGCCAGCCCGAGGTTGTAGTTCTCGGGGATGTCGAACAACCCCTGGTCGGCGAACAGTTCCTTGTATTTGTCGAACTTGCCCATTTTCATCTTGCTCGAATAGGCGGCGCCCACCGTCACGCTGTCGGAGAGCTTGCCCATCCAGCCGACGCGCACCCCCCAGCCGGTGGAGCTGTCATAGCCCTGGTTGGTCAGCGAATTCACGGTGCCCGACGGCGTATAGCCGACGAAACCCTGCAAACCGTCGATCTTGAAGCGTTGATAGGCAAACAGGGGCGAGACGCCCAGAGAATGGTTGGGCGCGACCTTGTAGGCCGCGGTCGGGGCAATGATGAGCTGCATCATGTCCATATTGAGCCTGCCGCTGCCGCACAGCAGATTGTAGGGGGCGCCCGCCGGACCCGCGGCATTGAAACCGGCGCAGGCCGTGCCCGCGCCGATCTGGCCACCGGGATAATCGGTATTCATGCCGCCGTTGCCGTAAACGGTCACGCCCAGCGACAGATTGGGATTGATCATCCTGTTGTAGCCGAATTCGGGGATCAGGAAATAATTGCTGCCGCTGTCGGCCGCGCCGTTCATCCCGGTGCCGAAACCGCTGGTGCCGAAACGCTCGGCGCTGCGACGCGGGCTGAACAGGTCGGCGCCGAAATCGATACGGTTGCCGACCCAGACCATTTTTGCGGGATTGCTTGCGCCCCCCATGGCATCGTCCGCAATCGCAGTGGACGCTCCGGCCATGCCCTTGGCCTTCATGCCGTAACCGTGTGCAAAGTAGCCGTTGGTCGCAAACGCCGAAGGCGCCGCAACCGCCGCCGCCACGGCGCAAGCGCAAACCAGTAACTTTCTTTTCATGATACCCCTCTCCTTTTTTGTGAAAACGATCTTGTGTGCAACATTCTAGATGAACAGGCTGACGTCGGCATCCTTCGCCATCGGCAAGAAAGTCGCCGCGCCGCAGTATTCCTTGACCTCCGGAATGAAATCGTCCCTGCTGTAGCCGAACAGATCGACCGTCATCTGGCACGCGATCAGGTTGACGCCGGCTTCTATCGTGAGCTGCCTCAACTCGGTGATGTCCGCGACACCCGCGTTTTTGATGGTTTTTTTCATGAAACTGGTCGCCAGCGCCTCGAAGCCCGGTATGATCGCCTGGATCGCATTCGGGATATTCCATTGGATGGCGCGGAACCACTTCGGGCCGAACGGCATTTTCATCGGCATCGCCGGATTGCCGAGCGGACTGACGTGCGCATCGAGATCCTTCTTGAGCAGGTTGAGTCCGTAGAAGGTGAAGAACACGGACACGTTCCACCCCAGCGCCGCGGCGGTGGAAGCGAGGATGAAAGGCGGATAGGCCCAGTCCAGCGTGCCCTTGGTGGCAATGATGGTCATCGACGGCGTTTTGCTGGCCGCGATTTCCTCCAGCTTTTTGGGCAGCAACTCTTCGAGCCGCTTTTCGATGATCTCGTCGATGCGACGAATCTCGAACATTTCTGACATGTGATCCTCCTGGAAAGTCGGAGCAGGCGCGCCTTGCGTTTCACGCCCCGGCACCGCAAAAGCAACACCCTTTCAGCCGCTGCGCACGCTTTCAGGGAAAAAGTATAAACCTGATTCAGACGGGTGGAAATTTCCTCATTTTGCCGGACACGCCGTCACTTCCCCCGGCACTTTGCCCACCAGCAGCAGAAAGCTTTCGAAAGGGCCCATATTGCCCATCGCCTCGCCCATCGGGCCGTCGAAACGCAACCGCTGGAAGAACATCGCCCGCATCGGGCCGTATTCGCCTTTACCCATTTCGATCCAGCGCGGGGTATCGGCCCACATCAGGTAATCGACATCGGTATCGAGTTTCGATTCGGCCCTGCCGCCGTAAACGCACAGCGCCTTGCCGTCCTGCTCGGCCACGCGCAGTTCGATGCGCGGGCTGCCATCACAATCGGCACGGTAAATCTGCATCGCCTTGTAACCGCGCCCCTTGTTGTTCTTGACCCAGCCCGATTCGGCCAGTTTGCCGGTCAGCACCGGATCGGCGTTCCACGCCCGGCACATGCCCTGCGCCCAGTCGGCCGCCATCATCACCGGCGCGGCTTCGCTCATCGCCGAGGCAAGCGCAAGCGCGAGTCCGGCCCAAACCGTTTTTTTCATGACACCCCTCCCAGTCGTATGGATCGGGAAACCGCCGGCTCCGCGCAATGCCGCCGTCCCGAAAAAATCAATCTCAAGGATTACTTTATATTAATATTATTTTTTAATGATGTTATAGCCCGGCCTGGATGTCAATGGGCGGGTTCTCGCAAGGCTTTTCGGCAAGACGCGGCCGGCGCCGCCTAAATCCCGGCTTTCACGTCCTCGTCGCCGATCTGCCGCCGCACTTTCGCGATGTCCCGTTTTGCCAGCGCAAAAGGAAACGACAGGATGTCGGTCGGACTCGAATCGCCGTAGGGTCGGTTGCACGCCGAAACGTCGTCGTCTTTGCCGGGGCAACCCGAAGTGCGGAACGGCGTGCCGGCGTCGATCAGCGCTTCGAGTTTCTCCTGCGGCACGCCGAAGCCGGTGACGCGGCCGCTCGCGTCGAATTCCATGTCGCGGAAGCTGCCGCCGGCGTAGTCGATGATGTAACGCGCGAGCTGCACGCGCCGCCATTGGCCACGGTCGACCGGCGGCCAGTCTTCCATCAGCGAACCGCGCTCGGGGAAAAAGGCAAACATGTGGTTGTGCCCGCCCAGCTCGCGGATTTTCTGCGCGACTTCCAGGATCTCGCGCTCGGTCTCGCCCATGCCGCAGATCAGGTGGGCGCCGAATTTCTCCGGACCGAACACTTCCGCCGCCCACTCGAGGGCACGCCAGTAATGCTCGTACTTGTGCGGGCTGTCCACTCCCTTGCCGCGCGTGCGCTCGAAAATCTCCGGCGTCACCGCGTCGAGCGCGACGGTGAAAATATCAGCGCCCATGTCGCGCAGCCGCACCAGATCCTCTTTTCCCAGCGTGGTCGGGTTGGAAAGGATGGACACCGGCACCTGCGGCACCTCGCGCACCCATTTTTCCAGCAGCACGAAAGTATCGTCATTGGAATCGGGATGAGTGATCATGGAAATACACATGCGCTGAAAGCGGCCCCGGTCGCCGCCCGCTTTCACGCGCGCAATCACTTCGTCGTAGCGCGCGGTCGGCCAGTCCACCCGGATGAAATTGCGGTCGGCGTAATCGCGCGCCTCCTCGCGATGGCGCGCGAGGCCGCAGTAGGCGCAGTTGGCGCGGCAGCCTTCGGGATAGGTCACCAGCAGGTTCAGACAATGCGTGCACGAAGTGCGGTGCATCTTGCCGGGAACGAGCCCCAGCGTGATCGCCGCGGCCGTGCTCATCTGCACGTATTCCGGCGAACGCATCTCGGGCGTCCTGACGTGGTAGTCGGGGCGGTAAAAGCGGATCGGTTGCGATTCTTCAGTCGCTGCGCTCATAAAAAGCCTTAACCTTGATTAAAATTCCACGCTGTCCTGGATCGCCGCGATGCCGGCTCTGGCGCATACGTCGTCGCGATCGCCGCCCGGCGCCCCCGAAACCCCGATGCCGCCCAGCAGCGAGCCACCGCCTTCGATCATGAGTCCCCCTGCCACCGCGGCCACCCGCGGGCGGTGACGGATGCCGCTTTGCGGCATGCCGGCTTGGGTGATCTTCTCCAGATCGGCGGTAGCCGTACGGAATGACACCGCCGTCCACGCCTTGTCGCCGGCCATGGCAGGCGTGTGCGCGCCGGCAAAGCGGTCGCGCAGCATGACCTGGGTGTTGCCGCTGCGGTCGACCACCGCCACCGCTACCTGGTAGCCTTCGTCGCGACATTTCCTGAGCGCGGCCTGCGCCGCCTTGAGCGCCGTTTCCGGCGTCAGCATTTTTACCGCAAACGTCGCTTCCTGCGCCAGGAGCGGATGCGCGCCCGTTCCCATGGCAAAAACACAAAACGCTGCGCAAACGGGCTTTTTCAGTCGTTGTGATCTCATCTCAATTCGTCCTTCCGCTCTTGATGTGGCTCGCGGGTCACGCTGCGTCACGACACGCGGCCTCCCCCGAGAAATATTCGGGGAAAGCGATCCAGCCGCGGCGGTGCGGGGCATCGCTTCGCGCGGCGGGGGTGCGCCACACGCGCTCGAGTTCGCGCCGCCGTTCGACCGCGCGCGCCAGCGATTCTCCGAACTGCTCGCGGAGGTCTGCTTCGTAGGCAGCGAGCGCATTGCGGTCGCCTTCGCGCAGCAGCGCATGCGCCGCCTCGCCCGCGCGCTCGCCCGAAATCACGGCCGCGGCGATGCCGGCGCCGGTGATCGGATGGGTCAGCCCCGCGGCATCGCCCGCGAACAGCACATTGCCGACGCAAAGCCGGTCGCGCAGCCCGCCGACCGGAATGGCGCCGCCGGTGCGGGCCACGATCCCGCTTCCCACCCTGCCCTCGGCGGCCAGTTGCCGGTGCAAAGCCTCGAGCGGGGTTTTCATGTCGGCGGCAAACCGCGGGTCCATGCCCAGGCCGAGATTGGCGTGCGCTCCTTTCGGAAACAGCCAGGCATAGCCGCCGGGATAGTCGTCCGACAGCCAGATATCGGTCGCCGCATAAGGCGCGACCAGCGGCACGGTGTATTGCCGCGTGTTGACGGTGGGAAGGCGCGGCAGTCCGATAGCCGCGGCTACCTTCGAATGCGGCCCGTCGGCGGCGATCAGCAGCCGGTATCGCACTCGCAGCTCGCCGCGCGGCGTGCTCAGCGTCGCGGTCGCGCGCGGCGCATCCAGTGCCGTGAGGAGGCTGCCGCTGTGAATGAGCGCACCGGCCTGCTCAGCGACGCGCGTCAGCGCCTGGTCGAAAGCGGCGCGGTCGACCATCAACCCGGCAAAAGGCATCGTGACCGTCGCGCCCGAAGGCAGCGTGCTTTTCATGCCAGAAATTTTCTGCTGCAACACACCCGGGGCTTGCGCGCAGCGCGCGAGCGGCAGCGGAATGAACTCGGCGCACTGCACGGGAATGCCGGGCGTTTTCTTTTTCTCGACTGCAATCACATCGAGGCCGAGGCGCGCCGCCAGCGCCGCCGCCGCGCCGCCGGCGGGCCCCAGACCCACCACCAGCACCTCGCAGCATTGCGCGCGCGCCGGCGGTGGTTTCGTTTGTGCAGGCCGGGATGGCATCATGAACTTGGTTACTTGATTACCGAATCGGTCAGCGGCTGTTTGACCGCCAGCCTGATCACGGTGACGAAATCGGCCGGCGTCAATGTCAGCATGTCCACCTCGCGACCGGCGAAAAAAGCTTGGATGCGCGCCTCGATCCTGTCGAGCGGCGTGTCGCGCAGCGCCGCTTCGAGGTCCGCCACGGTGCGGCGCGGATTGACGAAAATGTCGCCGGTGAACCACACCTGCCTGATGGTGCGGCTCAGTGTGTCGAAACTCACCGCGGCACGCAGCAGTCCGCCCGCGAATTTCTGCACCGCTTCCAGCAGCGGCATGCCGCTCGTCGGCCGCGACACCAGATCGACCCAGTCGCGGGTATCGATCTCGCGCAACGCGACCTGATAGCGCGCGTGCTCGGTGAGCGTCAGTTCGTCTTCCTGGAATTCGACGTCGAACTCGCTTTCGAACGCCTCGACGATGTTGCGCCTGATCTGGCCGACATCGGGCCGACGGCCCAGCAGTTCCGTGAGGTTGGCCACGCGTTCGCGCGCCGACGCAATCGCCTTGTCGGACAGCTTTTCCGCCGGGATGCGCAGCACCCGCAGCATTTTTTCGACATCGAAATCGACGAGCAGCGTGCCCTGGAACATCAGCGCGTCGCCGTCGAAAGCGCCGCCGGTGCCGGAAATCTTGCGGCCATCGACTTCGATGTCGTTGCGCGGACGGTAGCGCGCATCCACGCCGAGCGCGCTGATCGCAGCAGCCGCGGCGTGGCAGATGCGTTTCGATATCGCCTGCATGTCGCTCGTGCCGAGGTCGCGCTTGTGCAGATAGAGTTCCCAGCCGAGCTGGGTCTCGTCGAAATAGATCGCGCCGCCGCCGGTGATGCGGCGCTGGATCGCGATGCCATTGGCGCGGCAGTAATCGAGATTGAGCTCCTGCTCGGCGCTCTGGTGATAACCGAGCAGCGCCGCGGGCGTGAAGCGCAGAAAGCGCAGCGTACTCGGAATCTCCTCGGCCTGGCGCGCTTCGAGCAGCGCGCGGTTGAGCGCAATGTTCTGCGCCGCAGAGCGCAGTCCGGTATCGAGCACTCTCCAAAATTCCATAATAAAATCAAAGTGTTACTATTTTGATGCCGGCCAAGCCCGGGCGCCGCTGCGCCGCTGCGCGCTCGTGCGCGATCACGCGCGCAGGATCAACGCGCACGCCCTCGTCCGCTTCGAGCGCCAGCACTTCGTCGCCCACCGCGATCGAACAGCACGCGGGCGTGACCCGTACATCACGCTCGAGGCGCGTGGCGAGCTCGACCATGCCATCGGCCGGATGCGCGATGCCATTCAGTCCCGCCATCACCGCATAGGCGTCGATCTGGGCCTTGGCCCTGCCCGCCGGCCGCGCACAGCCCAGCAGCAGCGGCGTGTCCGGCAGCGCCGCGCGCGCCTCCATGAAAAAACGCCCGACCTCCCGCGTATCGGGCGTGACGAACGGCCGCGCCGCGGGCGCATAAAATGGCATCACCACCACCAGCACCAAGGCAGCAGGACGGTGGCGCGCCACGATTTCGAGCGCGTGCCACTCGCCGAGCAGGCGCCCGTAGTGCAGCCCGATCACGATATGCGGTACGACCTTCATCGAAGTCGCGACCAGGCATTCGAGGGAACGCTCGAAATCGGCGACGCTGCGCTTCAGGTGATAAACCTGCGAAATCGTGTCCTGCGCGCCGATCACGTCCATCATCGCCGCGTCTATGCCCGAAGCTTCCATGCGCTGCGCGATGTCGCGGTCGACCAGCGCGGTGTGCAGCGCGATCCGGAACGACGGGAAAGCGTCCTTGATGCGGCGCAGCGTCGGATAGAAGTCGTCGTATTCGACTTCGTTGCGGTGATTGGAACCCCCGGTGAGCAGCATGCCTTGCGCACCGGCGGCGATCTGTTCGTTGACCACGCGCCACAGCGCTGCGGGCGTGCGCGCCGCGATCATCGGCTCGAGGATTTTTGCCTTGCAGTGGTCGCAGGCGAGTTTGCATTCGCCACCGGTGATCGACACCGCGGGCCATGCGCTCTTGCCGCAGCCGGCGATTTCGGAAGTCGCGTACGCCTTGAAGCTCGGCGTATAGAAATTGATGCGCGCCGCCACACCGTCGAGCAGCGCACGCTGCCGCGCGAGCTGCGCCACCAGCGGGCCGTCGAGTTCGACGCCGTCGAGCGGTTCGATATTGCCAACGATGTCGAGCCAGGAGGATTTCACCCTTTGCCCTTCACTGTTCACACCCTGCCGTCAGGCGCCGCAGCCCGCGAATCCTTCGGCGTTCATCTTCGCTTCAAATGCGGCGGCGGCCGCACTTCCCGTGAGCAAAGCGCCTGCTTCCGCGTCCCAGTCGGAAGGTTTCATCCTGACCATCCAGCCCGCGCCATACGGATCACTGTTGATGGTGCCCGGGCTCGCCGACAGCGCCTCATTGACCGCAACCACCTCGCCCGAAACCGGGGCCTTGACCGGGCCTACCCACTTGCCCGATTCGACCGTCGCTGCCGACTTGTTCTGCTCGACGCTGCGGCCGACTTTTTTCGGCGTGCATGACACGATCTGTCCGGCGAGCGCGGCGGCGTAAGCGGTCATGCCGATGGTCACGGTGCCGTCGCCCTCGCGCCGCACCCACACGTTGTTTTCGACGTTGTAATAAAGATCATCCGGAATGTTGCAGCCTTTGACTGATGCCATTGTTCCAACTCCTTTTTTGGCGCGCCCTAGAAAAAAAGTGTCTTGTCACAGCTGAGGATCAGATCTGCAAGCACCCCGCCGCTTGCAATCTCATCCACTTCTTCAATCACGTCTGCGCTGTTCATTTCGTAGCCGGGCAGCGCCGGCTGGCACAGATAAAACCTCACGCCTGCCGCCTTGGCGTCGCGCATGAACTCGATTATTTTCTTGCCGCCGTCCATCGCCGTCAAATTTTCAGGCACGCCTTTCTGGCACAGCCTGACGCCTTCCATGGTGAAAAATATTTTGACGTCGGCATCCATGGAAGCGAGGATCGCGGCCATATAAAACGGCGTGGCGCAGCGGTGCGGCGTCGATGGCCCGCTGGTCATCACGACCACCACCGATTTTTCCTCGTGGTCGAGATAATGCCGTTCAGCCATTTCTGCCGGCAAATGGCAAAGGATGAATGGCGGGCGGCATAAAGCCGTTTCCCGCCTCGTGTTCGCTGCTTCCCACTTTCCGCCCCCGATCTCCGCGATTTACAGCCGCTTGCACTCGATGCCGTCGCGCCGGCAGCGTTCGCAATAGCCGATGCGTGCCGTCTCGCCCGTGACCAGCACCGCCAGCGCCTGCTCCACCGTCTGCGCCGGACGCACGCGCGCGATCCACGCGTCGTACGGCTGCATGTTGAGCAGCGCCGGATTGTCCAGCACTTCGTGATTGGCGCTTTCTATGACGCAATCGAACAGATTGGGGACCGGCCCTGCCCATTTGCCGCTTTCGATGGTGGCGACGGGCTTGCCCGCCGGCCGCAGCGTGCCCGGCTTTCTGACCCTGACGTGCAGAATCCTGCCGGCGATGGTCTGGGAAATATCGGTCATGCCCACTGCGATCGTGCCGTCGTCTTCGAGGCGCGCCCAGATCTGGTATTGATCGTCATAATAGAGCTCGGGACGAAACTCGCAACCGTTGCATTGCATGCGCATGGAGGATGAAAGGCGAAAAATGAAGGGTAGTATGTGACGCAGTCACTGTCGAGACCATCCTCACTCATCACGCATCACCCAAATTGCGCCTTTCTGCTGTAAAAACCGGGCGAGCCGCTGCCATTTGGGCTGCGGCCGCGCTGCGCGCTTGACCTGCGCACACGGATTGGCCTCCACCGAAACGCGAGCGACCGCAGCCTCGGCCCGCCCGCCGGCACCATCGTCAAATCACGCCTTTCTCGTGCAGAAAGTCGAGCGAGTCGCTCACGTTTTCATGAATGGCGAGTTTGCGTGCGGACAAACCCAGTGCCAGACCCAGCAATTGCGTGAAATAAAGGATCTTGACGCCGGTCTTGATGCCGAACCGGGTTTCGGCGCGGATCTGGTGCATTTCCAGCCCCGAATGACAGGTCGGGCATTCGGTGGCGATCACTTCCGCGCCCGATTCCTCGGCAGCCTGCAGGATGTTCAGCACGAGCTGGGTCGAGGTGTCGGAATCCGACAGCGTATGCGCGCCGCCACAGCACGCGGTCTTGAGCGGGAAATCGACGTTGACCGCGCCGGCCGCCGCCAGCAGATCATCCATGAAATGCGGTTTGTAAGTCGATTCCGAGCCGGGTCCCTGGTCTTTTTCGGGGAAAATCTGGCGCGGCCGGGTGTACATGCAGCCGTAGTAATTGGCGATCTTCACGCCATTCAAGCTTTTGCTGATGCGCCGCTTGATGCCTTCGGGGCCGACTTCTTCCATCAGCCATTCGAGCAGGTGCACGGTGCGCACGTCGCCTTTGTAAACCGGGTCGCCGGCTTTCTGCGCGAGATCCTGCACCGTCCGCAATGCTTCAGGCGAGGTCGCGCACTCGTATTCGGTTTTCTTCAGATTGTGATAACAGCCGTTGCACGGCGCCATCACGGTATCGAAACCCATTTTTTCCGAGGCGATCGCCATGTTGCGCGCCGACATATAGGTCTGCAGCATGGGATGAATGTTTTTCACTTCCATCGCACCGCAGCAGTTCCAGTCGGCGAGATTGGTCATCTCGAGATCGAGCGCCTTGACCAGCGCGCGTGTGGAGCGGTCGTAGGGGCCGCCCGAACCCTCGAGCGCGCAACCCGGGTAGTAAGCAACTTTAGCCATATTTTTCCACTTCACGTTTCACGCCTTGTGCAGGCGCTTCTGTTCCTCGACGTACTGCCGCAGCACTTCACCGGTCCTGCCCCAGGATCTGGTGCGCGGCTTCACCACCATCATCAGCCCCATTTTGAGCGGCCCGACGATCGGCATGCGCGCGAAAAACTTGCCGATCCTGCCTTCTTTCAGCAGCGGCCATTTGTTCATGCGCGCCACCATGATGCCGAGCCAGCCGGTTTTCAGCAGCACCACGATGTCCTGGCCGGTTTTCCTGAAAAAGTTGGAGATGACTTCGGTGTCTTCGATGCGCCCGCGCTCGAGGCACTGGCGCGCAAATTCCTCGTCGAACAGAGTCGAGGGCGATTTGGGCACATGCCCTTCGTCCTCCAGCCAGTGCTGCAGTGCCTTCATCACGCCTTCCGGCCGCACATCCTTGGGACAGATGTTGGTGCATTTGTGGCAGGATACGCATTGCCAGATGATGTCCTTGTCCTTGACGAGCTCGCTCTTCAGACCGAGATTGACGAGATATATCCAGTAACGCGGATTGAAATCGGTATTGACCGCGTACATGGTGCACGAATTGGTACACGAACCGCACTGCCAGCAGCGGTGCACATTCTCACCGCCGCCATAGCTGCGTATGGTCTTGTAAAAATCGGGGTCATAGTCGCTGACGTAGCGCGGCTTGATCATCGTGTTCCAGTGTCCGGACACATCGACACCGTCGACCACCAGCTTGTCGCTGGTCACGATCTGATCGGGTGCGATCAGCGATTTTTCATGAATAGGCATTTTTCGAATCCGTTCAAACGTCGGTCGGGTTATTGGAGCCGCGCTTGCGCGCCCTGCGCCCCGCTTTTCTTGACGCGGCTGCGGCCGTCGGCCCGCGCCGGGTCTATGCCCAGCAGCTTCTTGAGCTGCTCGTGCGCTGGTGCCCCGCGCCCGAAATCGGCACCCAGACTGCCTTCGGTGACCGAGCGGAAATAAGTCGTGTAGGCCTGGGCCAGCACCAGATCGATCCAGAAAGGCACGTCGCGATAGATCCCTTCTTCCGCAATCCGGTCTGCCAGCCACCTGCGGCCGCCTTCGAACAGACCGGGACTGTTGTCGAAGGGAATTTCGCGCATGGCGTCGTTGCCGCGGATGAATTCGCGCAGCGCGCCACTTTGCGTACCCTGATCCCAGACCCAGCGCGACATCAGCGGATACTTCACCGGATCGCTGAAATGCACGAGCTCCGCGGCAAAATCCCATGCCGCGCGCCTCACCTTGGCCGCTGCCCTGATGCCGGCGCTATCCATGGCGGCCGTGCCGGGCATGGCGTCGACGAAACCCTGCATGCGTTGGGCGAGCGGTGCGCCGCCAGACAGCAGTTGCCGCACCAGGGCGGTGGCGCCTGCCGCGCCCAGCGCCTCGAACGCCGGGAAAACCCGGCGCCGTGCGGTGAAGACCGAATCGAGCAGCGATTCGAGATCGTCGAGGGTCAACTCGCCATCTGCCGCCCGCGCGAGGAGGCCCACATAGGTGTGCTGCTTGGCGGCAAGGCTCGCAAGATAGGCCTCGATGCCGCCGTCGTGCGCGACGTTGGCGAGCAGCTTCGTGAAATGCTGCTGAAACAGTCCGCAGTCGGGCGCGAGCGGCAGTGCGACGGGGCTGATTCCGTCGATGACCGGCGGTGCCGCGGCTGCGGGCTGTTTCCTGAACCAGAGCACGGCGCGACCCTAGGCAGCCTTCGGTGCCGCGGCGCCCAAGTCGCCTACCGCGCGCATCGCCATCGCCAGGCCGTGCGCAATGCAGGTGTCGATATCTTCGGGCGCAAGTGCGGCGCCGCCGACGTAGATGCCGCGCCGCGTGCTGGCAAGCGTGTTGGTATAGTGCTCGCCGCGTTCGATGAAACCGTGCTTTTCGAGGCCGATGCCGAACGTCCTGGCAATTTCGGGATTGTCGAGATTGGGATCCATGCCGATCGCGTGTACCACCAGGTCCATCGGGATCACGATCGGACGCTTGACCAGCGTATCCTCGCCTTTCACCAGCAGCCGCCCGTCCGCGCCGCGGGTCACTTCGGCAATGCGTGCCTTGACGAACTTGGTGCGGAACTCTTCCTGCGCGCGCCAGTAGAACTTGTCCTCGTAGAGCCCGAAAGTGCGGATGTCCATGTAATAGATGAACACATCGGTCGCAGGCGACAGCTCCTTGATCTCCATCGCGAGATTGGTCGAAACGGTGCAGCAGATTTTCGAGCACCATTCGCGTCCGATCTGGCGGTCGCGCGAACCCACGCACAGCAGGATGCACACCCGCTGCGGCACGCGCCCGTCCGACGGACAGGCGATCTTGCCGGCGCTCACCATCTGTTCGACCTGGGTGGTGGTCACCACATCCTCATAGGTGCCGAAACCCCATTCGGGCTTGTTGATCGAATCGAAGTGGGTAAAACCGGTGCCGAGGATGATCGCGCCCGCGTGGACGCTCTCGCCGTTGGACAGGACCGCGGTGAAATTACCGACATCGCCTTCGACTTTGACGACCTTGGCGCCTTTGTGAATCGTGATGCGCGGGTCGTCCTCGACGCGCTTGACCATGCGGCCAATGGCGTCCTTGGCCCATTCGCCCGAAGGCACGAGCTTGGCGTAACCCGACAGGATCGGCGCACCGCCGAGCCGGCCCTCCTTTTCGACCAGCACCGCTTTCCTGCCGCTCGAGGCCACCCCCGCCGCCGCCGACAGCCCGGTCGGGCCCGCGCCCACGACCAAAACCGTATCGCTCATAAAAATTCCTTATAAAACATGGACTTAGTAAACACGCCTTGCCCTCACCAGCCCGCCCCGCCGGTCATTTGCTGATCGCGAGCGCCGGATCGTACAGATATTCGATCCTGCCGGCTTCGACTTCCTTGAGGTAGGCCTCGAAATTCTTCTTCGACTCTGCCCACGAAATGCCCATTTTTTCGACCACTTCCTCGCACGGGCTCGCGTGCCATTGCAATTGCGCGATCTTGAAGGGATCGGCGCCGCAGGCGAGCGCGGCGAACTGGATGTCGGCCATGATGGGCACCGAATAGTTCTGCTGGTGCGCCTTGCCTATCCACTGGTTCTTGTCCATGGTCGTGATGCAGCCGGTGTCGATGCCCAGCATGACATCGGCGTTGGCTTCCTCGCGCGCGACCTTGATTTTGCGGTCCATGGTGAAGGAGCGCGTGAACTCGCGCTCGGAAATGATGTGGCGGAAGCCGAAGCCGCAGCAGTCGTACCACGTCGAATAATCGATCACCTGCGCCCCCAGCGCCTGCGCCACCGAGGTGCCGACCGCGGTGCGGTTGCCGCCCAGCACCTCCGGATCGTAAATGGCATCCTCGTGCACCATCTTGTAGTAGTGGCACGCGGTGTGCACCGTGACGCGGATATTGGAGACGTCTATCGTCTGCAGTTCGGAGGCGATGCGGTTGCGCATCACGTGCACCCATTCCGAGTAGTGCACGATCTCCTCGGGGATCACCAGCTTGCCATCGACCAGCCGTCCGAGCTTGCCGAGGATTTTGCGCACCTTGTCCCTCAATTGGGGCGACTCGATCAGGTATTTGCGCACCTCCTTGTAATTGCCGTAAGAAGTGCCGCAGTGGACGAGCGGATAGAAGTGCCCGAGTTCATGGCCGTGCTGCTTGCCGGAAACGTACGCCTGGTGGAAATTGCGCAGGAACACGGCGGCGAGCGATTCGACGTTGCCGATGCCCGAGCCGTGGTAGTTCCACGCCGTGCACGAAGTCTGGTCGGTTTCGTCGAGATAGTCCCTGCCGGGCACCATGCCGAACTTGTTCATGGTCCACAACAGCGCGGTCGGATAGCCGGGAATGTTGCCGCACTGGCCGCATGACTTGTGATGCCACAGCTGCATGGTCGGAATGCGCTTGTTCCAGCCGAACAGCGTTTTCACGTCCACCGGCCGGTGCGCGTCGCTGATGCGGTGCACGATGATCTCGCCCTCGCGCTCGAGCTGCCACATGTGCTCGCGCACGTCATCCATGCGCTCGGCAAGGTCGATGGTGCGGCGGTCGACGTGCTTGCGCACCCATTCGGTCGCCTTCACTGCGTCTTCGGGCGCAAGATTGGTAGGCTGAAAGAAACTGCCGTGGCCGGCGATACCGGCGCCGTCGCTCGGATACTGTTGCGTAGTCATGATCAACTCCTCCGGACGAATGCGATCGTCCCTGTCTGCCCGCTTTGCGGATAACAACCCCTCGTGGCGCCCGGCCGGCAATTGCCTGGTCCAACCGTCGCCACTGCTTCCCGGATACGCCCCTCCGGCGTGTCCTTGCTCCCGTCCCTTCCCGGCCGCGCGGCAGGCCGCGCTCAGCCTGCGCCGAAACCCGTTCGACTAATCCTTGTCCGACTGTGCCTCCAGCATGTCCTCATACTCTTCCCGTTTCTCGTCGATGAAGTCCTCGATGACGTCGAACAGGTTTTCATCCATGGTTTCGAGCGACTTGAGCACGCCGGTCATTTCCCAGATGGTGTACATCTCGACCGAAGTCTTGAGCGACACCTCCCACGCGGTGTCGGTCGTCTGCAGCGTGCGCACCGGAATCGCCTTGCGCAGCGTCTTGAGACTGCCTTCGACCTTCTGGATGTTGGGGCCCCAATCGGGAAAATGATCGGGCTGGATCATGTCGGGCGAGAGCTGGTTGCCGGTGGTGATGAGCTTCAGCATCACGCGCCCGAAAGGCCGCAGCACGTCTTTCGCCGATTGCAGCCCGTGCTTGATCGCGACTTCGCGCATGATCGCCACCAGACCGCCCGGCGAATTCTTGAACGGGCAGCGCGCGGCGCAAGTCATGCATTGCGCGCAGGCCCAGATCTTTTCCTGCATCGCGTCGTAGATCTGCTCGACGTTTTCGGTCCACAGCAACTGCACGATCTCGCGCGGACTGTAGTCGTAGAAGTGCGCCGACGGGCAGGTTGCGGTGCAAATGCCGCAGTTGAGGCAGCCGTTCAGCTCATGGTCATAGCGGAAATCGCTCTTGATATCCTCGAAGATCTCCTGCATTTGAGCATGAGTCGCCATGGCCAGATCCCCGGTTTGCCGATTGCGGATTTATTTCCGTTTCATGAAAAAAACGAATTCCTTGCCCGCCGTCTCCGAAGACAGCAATTCGTTGCCGGTCTGCTTCGCAAAAGCCTGGAAGTCCTTCACCGAACCGGGATCGGTCGCCAGTATTTTCAATACCTGGCCCGAGCTCATCTCGGTCAGCGCTTTCTTGGCACGCAAAATGGGCAGCGGGCAATTCAGGCCGCGCGCATCGAGTTCCTTGTCGAACTGCATGGATGTCCTCACGTATGGATTAGTTTACAATTAAACTCTAATATACTGGCTATTGTCGCAAGCCGCAAGGCGCTGGGTCCGTCGCCGTCCGGTCAGCAACCCGACGAGCGATATCAAAATCCCGGACAAGACCGACCGGCTGCGGGGCGCGGCCTGATCCGATTATAAACGCACGCGGCATCATGCGCGGTGTCCGCAACAAAACGATGGCCCTGTGACTGAAATGGTTATACGCCTTCTCGAACACCGAAAATCTGGCGCATGCGTGGGGGCCCGGCGCGTTGCGCCGATGCGGGCCTCGGAGTAAAACCCGACTGGAATGCCATGGACAAGACCGACTTCAAAGCCGATACCCGCTACACGATCACCTGGCGCACCCCCGAAGGCAAAGTGCGACCAGCGAATATTTACGTCTATCGCGTCTTCGACGATTTCCTCGTGGCGCGCCTGAGCGGCGGCGACGGCCTGTTGCGGAAAATCACTTACCCCGAAATATTGAAAATCGTCGCCATGCAGGAAGTCGCGCCCAATCAGCGCTATCGCGTGCCGCCGGCGCTGCTCGATGAAAAAACCTGGCGCGACCGCGTGGTCATGGCGCATTATTCGAGCTCGCCGCAGCTCGGAAAATAAACGACGCCAGACACGCACGACGTGTCGCATCGCTACCCGCCGATGTCGATGGTCACGGAACGCACGGTCTGTAGGGTTTCGCGAACGCGATCCGGGTGATATGGTGGTGTGCAAACCTTGCATCGGACACTCGCCCGGCCCATGAAAACCGCACCCCCGCAAAGCGAAGACGGTCCTGCCCCGCGCCCGGTATCGCGCCGCGAGGCCTTCTGGTACTGGCTCAAATTGGGTTTCATCAGCTTCGGCGGACCCGCCGGCCAGATTTCGATCATGCACCACGATCTGGTCGAACGTAAGCGCTGGATTTCGGAACGCCGCTTCCTGCACGCACTCAACTACTGCATGGTGCTGCCCGGCCCCGAGGCACAGCAGCTCGCGACCTACGTCGGCTGGCTGATGCACAAAACCTGGGGTGGCATCATCGCCGGCGGCCTGTTCGTGCTGCCGTCGCTGTTCATCCTGATCGCGCTGACCTGGATCTATATGGCTTTCGGCAACGTGCCCGCCGTCGCCGGCGTGCTCTACGGCATCAAGCCGGCAGTGACCGCCATCGTGATGTTCGCGGCTTACCGCATCGGCGCGCGCGCGCTGAAAAACGGCGCGCTGTGGGCGATCGCCGCAGCCGCATTCATCGCGATATTCGCGTTCAAGCTGCCTTTCCCGCTGATCGTGATCGGCGCCGGCATCGTCGGTTATATCGGCGGCCGCGTCGCGCCGGACAAGTTCGCCACCGGCGGCAGCCACGGCACCGCAGATCGACATTTCGGCGCAGCGCTCATCGATGACGATACGCCGACACCCGGACACGCGCGGTTCACCTGGTCGCATTTTTCCCGGCTCTGCCTCGCCGCACTGCTGTTATGGGCAGGCGCGATGGCGACACTGCTCGCGCTCTACGGCTGGAACGGCACGCTCACGCAAATGGGCTGGTTCTTCACCAAGGCCGCGCTGCTCACTTTCGGCGGCGCCTACGCCGTCCTGCCTTACGTCTACCAGGGCGGCGTCGAGCAATACCAGTGGCTTACCGCAACGCAGATGATCGACGGCCTCGCGCTGGGCGAAACCACCCCGGGGCCGCTGATCATGGTGGTCGCGTTCGTCGGTTTCGTCGGCGGCTGGACCCAGCAGCTGTTCGGCCCGGAAAATCTGTTCGCAGCGGGCAGCATCGCCGCCGCGGTCGTCACTTATTTCACTTTTCTGCCGAGCTTCGCCTTCATTTTTCTTGGCGGCCCCCTGGTCGAAACCACGCACGGCGACCTCAAGTTCACGGCGCCGCTTACCGGCATCACCGCCGCGGTGGTCGGCGTGATCCTCAATCTCGCCGTATTCTTCGCGTACCACGTCGTGTGGCCCGCTGGACTGGACGGCCGCTTTGAATGGCTGGCGGCCGTCATCGGCATCGCCGCTTTCATTGCGCTGCTGCGCTACAAGGCCGGCATTATCCCGGTCATCGGTACGTGCGGCCTGGCCGGTCTGGTTCATACCCTCGCCAAGCCGCTGCTCGGATAGGAGGACGTCATGAAATGGGTGACCCGGGAACGCCCCAAGATCGACCGCATCGCCTGCCCCTGGCTGATTGCGCGTTTCATCGACCAGCAGCCGGAATTTCTTTATGTGCCCGCAGATCAGGTAATGAAAGTCGCCGCGGAAACCGGAGCGACGCCTTACGACGTGCCCGGCGTAGAACTCGGGCATGTCGCCGAATTGTGCAGCTTCGACGCCTTTCTCAGGAAATACCGGCTCACCGAGCCGGCGCTGCAACGGCTTGCGCTGATCGTGCGCGGCGCGGATACGTCATGCCTCGAACTCGCCCCGGAATCTGCCGGACTCTATGCGATTTCGCGCGGCTTGTCGCAGAACTTCGCAGACGACCACGAGATGCTCGCGCACGGCATGGTGATATACGACGCACTTTACGCGTGGTGCGCGAGCAAAGCGGGCGCCACGCCCGCACGGCGGAAGGCGCGGTAAGCGTATCGGCGAATCAGCGCTTTTCCGCCGCCTTGCCCGCCTCCTTGCGCAGCTCGTCGTTTTGCCGGCGTATCTCCCTGAGACGGGCTTCGGTGGCGGAAAGCTGGTAAAAATCCCCGTCCCCGCTTTTCAGCGCGATCTGCAGCTGCTCGATCGCGGCAGGAAGATTACCCATCCTGACATAAGCTTCGCCCTGGGCGCGATGCTGGGCCAGCCGTTTGTCGAGCATGGCATAGCTGCGCGCCTGCAGCAGATAAAGCCGGTGGTCTTCGGTAACGGAGCGCAACCGCTCGTCGACCAGCTTCAGCACGGCCTGCGGCTGGCGGTTTTTGAGCAGCGCTTCGGCATAATCGTAGATCAGGGCACGGTAGTTGGGATGCGCTTTGAGCGCGTCGCGATAACAGGCGAGAGCAGAATCCGTTTCGCCGCTGGCGACGCGGAGCCGACAGTCGAGCGTATCGATGATGGGGCTCACCACGCCGAGTTTGCGCAATTCTTCCAGTTCTTTTCTGGCGCGCGTATGGTTTTGGACCCGCAGCAGGCTCGCGACCAGGCCGTAGCGGCCCGCCGCCTCGCTCAGAAATTTGCGCTCGTTCAGACTGTGCTCGAAAAAGGCGAGGGCTTCGCGCGGCGTATCGGCGCTTGCCTTGAGCTTGGCGCGGATCAGCTGGAATTCCAGGCTGTCGGGAACCTGGCGGTAAGGCAGTGCCTGGACGCGGTTCTGGACATCGGCGATGCGCTCATAGGTCAGCGGGTGGGTGCGCAAATAAGACGGCGCTCCACCTTCGGAAAGACGGGTGGCGCGCTGCAGCCGCTCGAAAAACGCCGGCATCGCGTGCGGGTCGTAACCCGATTTTTCCAGGATCTGCACGCCGATGCGATCGGCTTCCTGTTCGTTGGCACGCGTGAAATTGAGCTGGCTCTGGACCACCCCCGCCTGGCCGAACGCTGTGGCTGCCCCGGCTACGTCGGAATTGGCGCGCGAGGCAAGGATTGCCACCGCCAGCGCCGCGATCGATACGATCTGGCTGCGCTTCTGCTGGTCGATCAGCCGCGCGATGTGCCGCTGGGTGACGTGGGCGATCTCGTGCGCCAGCACGCTCGCGACCTCCGATTCGCTTTGCGCCGACAGGAGCAGTCCGGTGTTGACGC
>JBKBXX010000037.1:0-26397 GCA_046313915.1 Burkholderiales bacterium
TGCCGGGCTATGATTTCATCTTGCAGGCGGAATCGGGGCTGATGAGCATTACCGGACCGCGCGACGGCGAGCCGACCAAGCACGGCGTGGCGCTGGTCGATGTCTGCACCGGCATGCTGGCCTCCAACGCCATCCTCGGCGCGTTGCAGGCGCGCCATCGCACCGGCCGCGGCCAGCATCTCGAGCTCTCGCTTTACGAAACCAGCCTTTTCATGCTCGCCAACGTCGCCGCCAATTATCTTGCCGCCGGGCGCGACGGTGGGCGCTACGGCAATGGCCATCCCAGCATCGTGCCCTACACCACCTATCCCGCGCGCGACGGCATGCTGGCGGTGGCGGTCGGCAACGACGGCCAGTTTGCCAAATTCGCCGCGGCCATCGGCCATCCGGAATGGGCCGAGGATGCGCGTTTCATCAAGAACCGCGATCGCGTTGCCCATCGCGAGCTGCTCGATGGCCTGATCGCGGAAGCGCTCAGGGCCGACAGCGCCGCGGCCTGGGTCGACAGGCTCAAGGCGGCAGGCGTGCCGTGCGGGCGCATCAACTCGGTGAAACAGGCGCTCGACGATCCGCATACCGCCGCGCGCCGCATGATCGAAGAAGTTGCGCATCCGACGATAGGCCTGCTCAAGGTGATCGGCACGCCTTTCAAGTTCGGCGGCACGCCGACTTCGATACGCCGCGCGCCGCCGCTGCTCGGGCAGCATACCGAAGAAGTGCTGGGCGGCGAGCTCGGTCTCAGCGCCGAGCGTATCGCGCAGCTGCGGCGCGAGCAGGTCATTTGATACTGTTGAGCGAGGAAGACCCCATGGATAAAACCGGCATGCCCGAACCGCGTCTCGAACCGCTGCCGCCCGGAACCGATCCCGCTCTGCAGGAGGCGTTCCGCAGCTACGAAAGGGCGCTGGGTTTCGTGCCCAACAGCGTGCTCATCATGCAGCGCAAGCCGAAGCTCGTGCGCGCGCTGGCGCAGCTCGCGAGCGCGGTGTGGGATCCCGAAAGCGAGGTGCCGCTCGGCTTCAAGCGCCTGATTGCGCACGTGGCGAGCCGCGCCGCGGGCTGCCGCTACTGCATGGCGCACACCGCGGGGGCGGCGCTGCGGCTGGGAATAGACGGTGAAAAACTGGAGGCGGTATGGGAATACCGCACAAGCCCGTTGTTCTCGGAAAAAGAGCGGGTGGCACTCGATTTTGCGCTGGCGGCGGCTTCCCAGCCCAACGACGTCACCGACGAACTGTTTGCGAGCATGTTGCGACACTGGAGCGAGAACGAGATCGTCGAGATCGTCGGCGTGATCGCGCTTTTCGGTTTCATGAACCGCTGGAACGACACCATGGCCACACCGCTGGAAGCCGAGCCGATCGCAGTCGGCGAGAAGCATCTGGCGCGGTACGGCTGGAACACCGGCAAACACCGGCGCTGAAGGGCCGCGCCGGCCGCCGCGAGATCGTCAAGCACGGCAAACTGCGGTTAGAATGCCGTTTTGCGCTGCCGGCGATGATGGAGTCCGACAATGATTACCGGTTTCAGCCATGTTTCCATCGTTGTGCCCAGCCTGGAGGCCGCGGCGAGGCGGCTCGCTGAAATCTACGGCCTTACCTTGGGCGAGGTGAGGACCAACGAGCAGCAGGGGGTGCGGCTCGCCTACGTCGAGCTCGGCAACGCGCGCATCGAGCTCATGGAGCCGTCGCGCGCCGATTCCCTGGTCGCGAAATTCCTCGAGCGCAATCCCGCGGGAGGCATCCATCATTTCTGTCTCAACGTCGACAGTGTCGAGAATGCGGCGCACGCGCTCGGCGCCAAGGGCGCGCGCGTGCTGGGCGACGGCGGGCCGCAGCACAATGTGCACGGCGCGCGTATCGCTTTCGTGCACCCCCGGGATTTCCTGGGGGCGCTGGTGGAACTCGAGGAACGTCGCGGCTGAGTGGTGAAGACGCGACAGGGTCTCGAGCCGGTTCACGACCTGGAGGAGAAAATCATGATCCGCTTGATCCGTCTGCTGGCGGTTGCGCTGCTCGCATGGGCAGGCGCCGCTGCTGCCGCGCAGTCTTCAGTGAAGGAGTACCCCACCCGGCCGGTGCGCCTGGTGGTGCCGTTTGCGCCGGGCGGCGCGACCGATATCATCGCGCGCACACTCGAGCCCAAGCTCAGCCAGCGCCTGGGCCAGCAGGTCGTCGTCGACAACCGTTCGGGCGCGGCCGGCAACATCGCGGTGGAAATCGTGGCCCAGGCGCAGCCCGACGGCCATACGCTGCTGGTCGGCAACATTTCGACCAACTCGATCAATCCGCTGCTGTTTGCCAGGAAAATGAAAGTGAACGCGGTGCGGGATCTCGTCGGAGTCACCAAGCTGGTGGCGATTCCCAATTTCATCCTCGGCAGCCCGAAGATGCCGGCCAATACGCTGAAAGAGGCGCTCGCCTATGCGAGAGAACGCCCCGGCCAGCTCAATTACCAGGCGCCGCTCGGCTCGTACTCCCATCTCGACATGCTGGCGCTCACCGCGGCCGCGGGCGTGAAAATGGTGCACCTGCCGTCCAAAGGTGCGGGCGAGACGCTGCCGGCGCTGCTGCGCGGCGACATCCACATCACCGAGTCCAACGTCGCTTCCAATATCGGCGCGGTGCGCGCGGGCCAGATCAAGGCGTATGCGGTCACTTCTAACAAGCGTCTTGCCGATCTGGCCGACATCCCGACCATGGCCGAGGCCGGTTTTCCGGGCATCGGCAGTCTCAACTGGAACGGCATTTTCGCGCCGGCGCGCACCCCGGCGCCGATTCTCGCCAAGCTGCACGCAGCCATCGTCGCGGCGATGAACGAACTGGAAGCCGAAGGTGTGCTGGCGAAGCGCCAGACCCCGCTCAGCCTCAGCGCATCGCCTGCCGAGTTCGACGCCTACGTGGTGTCCGAGATGAAACGCTGGGAAAAAATCATCAAGGACAATAACGTGCAGATCGATTGAGGCGCGTGACTGACGGCCGCGTCGTTTTACGCCATATTCGAGCCCGCCCGATTTTCCATCGATGATATAGAACATCATGCCCGATACCGCATCCACTTTACGCCGTTACCCCGTGTCCACTCTCGAGCAATTCATCGGCCGCGCCATGGAAGCAGTAGGCGTGCCGCCCGCCGATGCCCGGATCATCGGCGAGCTCATGATCCGCGCCGACGTGCAGGGCTCGGAAGGCCACGGCATCTTCCGCCTGCCGCAGTACGTCCGCCGCATCAAGGGCGGCGCCGTCAACGTCAAGCCGCAGATCAGGGTCGTGCGTGAGGCCGCAGCCATGACGCTCGTCGACGGCGACAACGGCATGGGGCATCTGGTGATGCGCTATGCCACCGCAAAAGCGATCGAGAAAGCGAAGGCCGCCGGCGTGGCGTGGGTCGGCGTCAAATGGAGCAATCACGCGGGCCCCGCCTCGCTCTACGCCAGCATGCCGCTCGCGCACGACATGATCGGGCTCTACCTCGCGGTGGGTAACGCCAATCACCTGCCGCCGTGGGGCGGTATCGACATGCTGCTTTCCACCAATCCGATCGCAGTGGCGATCCCGGCGGGCGAAGAGCAGTCGATCGTGCTCGACATGGCGACCACGGTCGCTGCCTACGGCAAGGTCAAGACCAAGGCCCAGCGCGGCGAGACGATGCCCGAAGGCTGGATGATGGACCGCGAAGGCAGGCCGCTCACCGATCCCAGACGCGCAAACGAAGGTTTCCTGTTGCCGATCGGCGGCTACAAGGGTTACGGCCTCGCGCTGATTTTCGGCATCCTGGCGGGAACGCTCAACGGCGCGGCGATGGGCAAGGATGTGGTCGATTTCAACGCCGACGACACCACACCCACCAACACCGGCCATACCATCGTCGCGATCGACGTCGCGGCTTTCCAGCCGGTGGCGGAATTCAAGAAAGCAGTCGACGTGCTGGTGCGCGACATCCGCAATTCGAGACGCCTGCCGGGAGTCGAGCGCATCCACATTCCCGGCGAGGGTTCGCACGCCGCGCGCGCCGACCGCCTGAAACACGGCGTGCCGCTGCCCGAGGCACTGACGAAGGCGCTCGATCAGCTCGCGGGCGAGCTCAAGATCGCGCCGCTTGGCTGAAAACCGACACGGAGCCGTCGGCAGCGCCAGGAAAAACGGGCGGGCATCGAGCTTCGGGATCGCGGGAACGGCATTTGAGGGAACGTAGTAACATATTGTTTTATATATGTTTTTTATCGTGCCGCGTCGCCGGTTTCTGGCGCGGGGCCCGGAAGCAGAGACGCGAGCTTCTGGGCGGGGGAGAAGCTGGCGGGCGTCGAAGGGCGGCACCGGATCCCGCCCGTTTCCTCCTCCCACACTTCCCATTCCCTGAATTCAAGCCGCCGGTTCATCCACCACGCCGTTCCTCAGCACGCCGATGCCTTCGATCTCGGCTTCGATCACATCGCCCGCCTCGAGCAGCCAGCGGGGATTGGCGAGCCCGCCACCGCCCGGCGAGCCGGTGGCGATGATGTCGCCCGGCATCAGCGTGATCTGCGACAGGTGGGCGATCAGTTTCGGAATCGGCCAGATCATGTCCTTGGTGTTGCCGTCCTGGCGCGTTTCACCGTTGACCCGCGTGGTGATCCTGAGATGCATGGGCTCGGGAATGAAATCGCGCGTGACCATCCACGGTCCCATCGGTGCGAAGGTGTCGTAGGTCTTGCCGAGAAACAGGTGGCCGCCTTCGCGTTCGAGCCTGCCGACGTCGCGCGCGGTGATGTCGTTGATGATGGTGTAGCCGGCGACCACGTCGTAGGCGTCTTCCTCGCGCACGTGTTTGCATTTCTTGCCGATGACGACCGCGAGCTCGGTTTCGCAGTCGAGTTCGTTGCAGGCGCGCGGCTTGAGGATGTCACGCCCGGGGCCGGTGATCGACGACAGCGTCTTGGTGAAGGCGGCGGGCAGCGGGCCGCCCTGCTTGCCGGGGTGGCGGGTATAGCCGGGATAATTGCGGCCGATCGCGATCAGCTTGGAAGGCCGCACCGGCGCATAAAGTTTGCATTCGGCGAGCGGGATGAAAAGCTGCTCGCCGTTCAGTCCCGAGGCATCGGGTGAAGCGAGCGCCAGCCGGTCGAGGTAGGTGAAAGCGTCGCCCAGCGCGAGCCACGCCGGCTCGCCCATGTGCAGGAACTGCGCGATATAGGGTGGCATGTAAATCGATGCCAGCTCGCGGCCTTTGGGGTTGTTGGTTTCCTCGACCAGATAAAGCGCGTAGCCCGCGCGCAGGTCGGCGACCAGGTCATGGCTGACCAGCACGCCCAGGCGCGCGAGCGCCGCGGGCTCGTTCCTGCGGCTGTAGCGCATCAGCTTCATGAGTCCACCCCGATTCATTGTTCGCCGTGGCACATCATCTTATCAAATTTCCACGGCAGGGCGCGCCGGATGTATCATAATGCATCGTTTATTATCGCCTCATGGTACCGGCGCGTGCGGCGATCATGCGAAACGACGGCGTGCAAACGGTATCACCGATTCATAATGACCCGGACTGACTACAGGTGGCGAGGAATGGATGCGATCATGAAAGCGATGTTGCGTATCGCCGGAATGTCTGTGCTGTTGCTGAACCTTGCCGCGCAGGCCGCGGAGAGCGCGCCCGATGCGCTGGTGAAGGCGACCGTCGACGAAGTGCTGTCGGTGATCAAACAGACCAAGGACAAGCGCACGCTGCACGAGCTGGCGGAAAAGAAGGTGCTGCCGCATTTCGATTTCCAGGCCATGACACGGCTCGCCGTCGGCAGGTCGTGGCGCGAGGCCACCCCCGCGCAGCAGAAAGCCCTGGAAAACGCTTTCCGCTCGCTGCTGGTGAGCACCTATACCACGGCGCTGAGCCAGTCGAACACCAGCAACCCGGTGGTGGAAGTGAAGCCGCTGCGCTTCGGCCCCTCCGATACCGATGTCACGGTGAAAACGCTGGTCAAGGAGCCGGGGCGGCAGCCGATCGCCATCGACTACCGCATGGCGAAGACGCCCGCCGGCTGGAAGGTCTATGACGTGGTGGTGGAAAACCTGAGTCTGGTGACCAACTACCGCGGTTCGTTCAATTCCGAAATCACCCGCTCGGGCATCGACGGCCTGATCAAGGTTCTCGAAGACAAGAACCGCCAGCTTGCCGCAAGCTGACCGTCGGCGTCAGCCTTTGGCGCGGCTGATGCGGATGACTTCGCGGATGTGGCGCAGACTGCGCATGATCTGCGCGAGATGCAGGCGGTTCGAAACCTGCAACGTGAAGTGCATGTCGGTGTAGTCGCCGCCGTCCTCGGGATCGACCACGACGTTCTGGATGTTGGAGCCGCCCTCGGCGATCGTCGCCGCGACCTTGGCCAGCACGCCGCGCTGGTTTGCCGTCACCAGCTTGACCCGCACCTCGAACAGTTTTTTCGTTTCGGGATCCCACGACACGTCGAGCATGCGCTCGGGATCGGTGCGCGTCCTGGTGATGGCCGGGCAGTCATGGGTATGGATGATCATGCCCTGGCCCTTGCTGATCATGCCGATGATCGGATCGCCGGGAATGGGGTTGCAGCATTTGGCGAACTGGATCGCCATGCCTTCCGAGCCGCGGATGACCACCGAAGTCGGTGTCAGGCTTTCGCTGGGCGGCGGTTCTTCGCCGAGCGACAGCAGCCGGCGGGCCACCACCACGGCAAGGCGTTTGCCGAGCCCGATGTCGGCGAGAATTCCCTGGCGGGATTTGGCACCGGAATCGCGCACCAGCCTGTCCCACTGGCTTTCCGTGATTTCGGCAAGGCTCGATCTGAAATTCATCAGCGCCTGACCGAGCAGGCGCTCGCCGAGTTGCGCGGATTCCTGGAAGTGCATGGTTTTCAGGAAATGGCGAATGTGCGCGCGCGCTTTGGCGGTGACGACGAAATTGAGCCACAACGGATTGGGTTTGGCATGGGCGGCGGTGATGATCTCGACGCGGTCGCCGTTTCGGAGCTCGGTGCGCAGCGGCATCAGCTCCTGGTTGATCTTGACCGCCACGCAGCGGTTGCCGATGTCGGTGTGCACGGCGTAGGCGAAATCGACGGCGGTGGCGCCGCGCGGCAGCGCCCTGATCTGGCCTTTGGGCGTGAATAGATAGACTTCATCGGGGAAAAGATCGACCTTGAGGTGTTCGAGGAATTCGATCGAGTCGCCCGACTCGGACTGCATCTCGAGCAGGCTTTGCAGCCATTGATGGGTTTTTCTCTGCAGCTCCGACAGATTGGTGTCGGAACTCTTGTAGAGCCAGTGCGAGGCGACGCCGGCTTCCGCGATCTTGTGCATCTCGACGGTGCGGATCTGCATTTCGATCGGCGTGCCGAACGGTCCGAACAGCGTGGTGTGGAGCGCCTGGTAGCCGTTGGCTTTGGGGATCGCGATGTAGTCCTTGAATTTGCCCGGGATCGGCTTGAACAGGCCGTGCAGCGCGCCGAGCGCGACATAACACGCGTGCACGTCCTTGACGATGATGCGAAAGCCGAACACGTCGAGCACCTGCGCGAAAGACACCGATTTTTCGCGCATCTTGCGGTAAATCGAATACAGGTGCTTCTCACGGCCGTGAACCTGCGCGTCGATGTTGTTTTCCTTGAGCCGGCGTTTGATCGATTCCATCACCTTGCCGAGGATCTCGCGGCGGTTGCCGCGCGCCGCCTTGACCGCCTTGGCGAGCACGCGGTAGCGGTCCGGATAGAGATGCCTGAAGGAAAGATCCTCGAGTTCCTGGTAGATGCTGTTCAGTCCCAGCCGGTTGGCGATCGGCGCATAGATTTCCAGCGTTTCGCGCGCGATGCGGTGGCGTCGCCGGGCATCGACCGCGTCCAGCGTGCGCATGTTGTGCAGCCGATCGGCGAGCTTGATCAGGATGACGCGCACGTCGCGCGCCATCGCCAGCAGCATTTTGCGGAAATTCTCGGCCTGCGCTTTTTCCTGCGTTTCGAACTCGATTTTGTCGAGTTTGGAGACGCCGTCGACGAGTTCGGCGACCGGTTTGCCGAAAGCCTTCGAAATCTCGGACTTGGTGACCGAAGTGTCCTCCATCACATCGTGCAGCAGCGCAGCGGTGAGCGCCTGCGGATCGAGATGCCACTGCGCGAGGATATTGGCGACGGCGAGGGGGTGCGAAATATAGGGCTCGCCGGATTTGCGGAACTGGCCCTGGTGTGCCGCTTCGCTGAAGTGGTAGGCCGACTCGATCTGCGACAGGTCCTCCGGCTTGAGGTAGCCGGCCCATTCCTTGAAAAGCGTGGCGGCTTCGGCCATGGCGGCTGGCGGCATTCGGCGGTTGGCGTTCAGCGGGTTTTCCGGGCGGCGCTGCCGCAACGGGGCTGACGGCAGTCCGCGGGATGCCGGAAGCCGCTCAGGGTTGCGCTTTGTTGAGAATCTCGGCGCCGTATTTGCCTGCGGCGAGCTCGCGCAGCGCGATCACGGTTGGTTTGTCGCGGTTGGGTTCCACCATCGGCTGGGCGCCGTTGGTGAGCTGCCGCGCGCGATAGGTCGCCGCGAGCGACATTTCGAAGCGGTTGGGGATGTTTTTCAGACAATCGTCAACGGTAATGCGTGCCATGTCGGATGCTCTGCTGGTTTACTTCATGCGGTTGATCAAGTCACCGTGGCGGGCAAGTTGGCGAGCGAGTTTGAGCCGCTCGGCCCGAATGATGCAGACCAGGTCCTGTGCCGCCCGGTTAAAGTCTTCATTAATAATAACATATTCGAACTCGCCGACGTGGGATATTTCCTCGCGGGCGTTGCGCAGGCGCTGGGCGATGACCTCGGGCGTGTCCTGGGCGCGCTTGTTGAGCCGGGCGAGCAGCGCGTCGAACGACGGCGGCAGGATGAAAATGCCGATGGTCTCCGGGATCAGCTTGCGCACCTGGGCCGCGCCCTGCCAGTCGATCTCGAGCAGGATGTCGCAGCCCTGCCGCAGCTCGCTGCTTACCCACTGGTGCGAAGTGCCGTAGTAATTGCCGTGCACCTGCGCGCTTTCCAGGAATTCACCGTTTTGCTGCATGCGCCGGAACTCCTCGACGGTCACGAAATGGTAGTCGCGGCCGTTGATTTCACCGGGGCGTGGCGCGCGCGTGGTGTAGGAAACGGATTTGCGGATCTGCGGATCGGCGGCGAGCAGGGCCGCCACCAGGCTGGTCTTGCCCGCTCCCGAAGGGGCGCTGACGACGAACAGGCTGCCGCTCATGGCGTGAAACGTCTGCGGCGCCGGCAGCGGAGTTGCCCTGTTGCGGAATGCCGTTCCAGGCCCGGCCAATGGCGGCAGAAACAGGCGGGTTTTTCCGTCTCACGTTTCATGTTTCGCCTTTCACTCGATATTCTGGATCTGCTCGCGCATCTGCTCGATGAGGAGCTTGAGATCCATTGCCACCTGGGTCACGGCGACGTCGACCGATTTCGAGCCGAGCGTGTTGGCTTCACGGTTGAGCTCCTGCATCAGGAAATCGAGACGCTTGCCGACGGCCCCGCCCTTGGCGAGGATGCGCCGCAGCTCGCCGAGGTGCGTTTCGAGCCGCGTGAGTTCCTCGTCGACGTCTATCCTGTTGGCAAACAGCGCCATTTCCTGGCGCACACGCTCTTCGTCGCCGCCCGCCAGCGCCTCCCTCAAGCGGGTCGCGAGCTTTTCCTGGAATGCGGCGATGATCGCGGGCATGCGCGGCGCGACCTCGGCGACGCGTTTTTCCATGGCTTGCGCGCGTTCGAGCAGCATCGCCTTGAGCTTTTCGCCTTCCCGCGCGCGCGCCGCGGTGAATTCGTCGAGCGCGGCCTCGAGCAGGTCGGTGCACGCCGCTTTCAGTTCCTCGAGCGGCAGCGCCTCCGTGCCCAGCATGCCGGGCCAGCGCAGGATGTCGGCCACCCTCATGCCCGGGGCTTCCGGCAGCGCGGCCCGGACCTTGGCGTTGAGGGCGATCACCTGTTGCAACAGGGCTTCATTGAGCTCGGGGGCGCGTCCGGCATCGGCAGTCGTGGCAAACGCGATCCGGCATTCGACCTTGCCGCGGCTCAGTTTTGCGGCGAGCCGCTCGCGCAATACCGGTTCCATGCCGCGCAGCTCGTCCGGCAGCCGGAACTGGATGTCCAGATAGCGATGATTGACCGAACGCAGTTCGACGTTGAGTGCGCCACAGGCGAATTCCTTCGCTGCCATGGCGTAGCCGGTCATGCTGTATATCATGATGGATCCGTGAATAGTGAACCGTGAAGGGCGGGCGGCAAAAGGTGGCCGGCAGGCAATTTCAATTTACCATTTGCCGTTTACCATTTACCATTAACAATCATCGACATCGCCTGTTTCGCGCCCCGCGGCAGGAACGGCAAAGATAACATACCTCATGAACGTCACGCGACCCAGCGGCAGAAGGCCCGACCAATTGCGCCCCGTGCGGATCACCCGCGGCTATACCCGTCACGCCGAAGGCTCGGTTCTGATCGAGTTTGGCGACACCCGGGTGATTTGCACCGCGAGCGTGCTGGATCGCGTGCCGCCGCATCTCAAAGGCAGGCAGCAGGGCTGGGTGACGGCGGAATACGGCATGCTGCCGCGCGCCACGGGCACGCGCACCGACCGCGAGGCGGCGCGCGGCAAGCAAAGCGGGCGAACCCAGGAAATCCAGCGCCTGATCGGGCGCGCGCTGCGCTCGGTAATCGACCTCAAGCAGCTGGGCGAGCGCACTATCCATCTCGATTGCGACGTGATCCAGGCCGACGGCGGCACGCGCACCGCGAGCATCACCGGCGCTTTCGTTGCCTTGCACGATGCGGTGACCGCTTTGCTCGGCAAGCAGCTGATCACGCAATCGCCGGTGCGGGACTTCATCGCCGCGGTCTCGGTCGGCGTCCATCAGGGGGTGGCGGTGCTCGATCTCGATTACATCGAAGATTCGCAGTGCGATACCGATATGAACGTGGTGATGACCGGCAGCGGCGGGCTGGTCGAAGTGCAGGGCACGGCCGAAGGGGCGCCATTCACCCGCGCCGAAATGGACGCCATGCTCGATCTTGCCGAAAAAGGCATATCGGAACTCGTCGCCGCCCAGAAAGCGGTATTGAAAGTTTGATCCAACCCTGCAGGGAAAAGGCGGTCCGGGGGGCGGTTTTACGGCTTTTTCGTTCTCTGTGGTCGCCATGACGGCAGAAAAGATTTCCGTGAAAAAACTGGTGATCGCCTCCCACAATCCCGGCAAGCTGCGCGAAATCCGGCAGATCCTGGCGCCGCTCGCGATCACCGTGGTGCCGCAGGCGACGCTCGGCGTGCCGGAAGCCCTGGAGCCGCATTGCACCTTCATCGAAAACGCGCTCGCCAAGGCGCGCCATGCCAGCCGTCATAGCGGCTTGCCGGCGCTTGCCGATGACTCGGGAATCTGCGTCGCGGCGCTCGCCGGTGAGCCGGGAGTGCATTCGGCGCGTTTCGCCGGCGAGCCTCCCGCCGGAACGCCGCGCGGCCGCGAGGATCAGGACCGGCGCAACAACGAGAAGCTGCTGCGGCTGCTGCAGGACCATTCCGACCGCCGCGCGCATTATTACTGCGTGATCGTGCTGGTGCGCCGTGCCGAAGACCCGGAGCCGCTGATCGCCGAAGGCCGCTGGCACGGCGTGGTGATCGATGCGGCGCGCGGAACCAACGGCTTCGGCTACGATCCGTATTTTTATTTGCCTGGCCTCGGCCGTACCGCGGCCGAACTTGCGCCCGAAGAAAAAAATGCCGTCAGCCACCGCGGGCAGGCGCTGGCCGCGCTGGCGGCAAAGCTGCGAGCGGAAGGGTGGGAGTCGAAGGACGAGGGGGAGGCGTGACGATGAATCCTGCCGGCTCCCGTTCCGTTCACCGTCTTTCTGCCGGAATTTCTCCGCATTTCACCACGCTGCCGCCGCTGTCCCTCTATGTCCACATCCCGTGGTGTCTGCGCAAATGCCCTTACTGCGATTTCAATTCGCACGAAGCGCGGACGACGGTACCGGAGCGCGAATACATCGCCGCGCTCATTGCCGATCTCGAGGAAGCGCTGCCGCTCATATGGGGGCGCAGGATCTACAGCGTGTTTTTCGGCGGCGGCACGCCCAGCGTGTTCTCGCCGCAGGGCATCGACGCGATCCTGTCTGCAGTGCGCGCGCGGCTGGTGCTCGCGAGCGAGGCCGAAATCACGCTCGAAGCCAATCCTGGAACCTTCGAGGCGGAAAAGTTCGGACAATTCCGCGCCGCCGGCATCAACCGGCTTTCGATCGGCATCCAGAGCTTCAATCGCGCGCATCTCGAGGCGCTCGGCCGCATCCACGACGAGCGCGAAGCGCGAAGCGCGATCGAAATTGCGCAACGCCATTTCGACAACGTGAACCTCGATCTCATGTACGCGCTTCCCGCGCAGACCGTGGATGAGGCGCTCGAAGACGTCGCGACGGCGATCTCGTTCTCGCCGCAGCACATTTCGGCCTATCACCTGACGATCGAGCCCAACACCCATTTTCACCGCTACCCGCCGCCGTTGCCGGACGACGATGCGAGCGCCGGCATGCAGCTGGCGATCGAGGCGGCGCTCGCTGCGGCGGACTATGAACACTATGAGACGTCCGCCTTTGCGCGGCCGGGCAGGCGCGCGCGGCACAATCTCAATTACTGGACTTTCGGCGATTATCTCGGCATCGGTGCCGGAGCGCACAGCAAGCTTTCGTTTCCGGGGAAAATCGTGCGCCAGATGCGATACAAGCAGCCCGCGCGCTACATGGCCGCGGCGCTGGCGGGCGACGCCGTGCAGCAGGAGCACGAAGTGGACGCGCGCGAGGTCGGTTTCGAGTTCATGATGAATGCGTTGCGCCTGACCGCGGGCTTCGAAAGCCGGCTGTTTGCACAACGCACCGGGATGGCGCTGGGCGCGGTGCTGGAAGGACTCGACGAAGCCGAGCGGCGCGGCCTGATCGTGCGCGATCATCTGCGCATCGCCCCCACGCCGCTGGGGCAGCGTTTTCTCAACGATCTGCTGCAGATTTTCCTTGCCGCGCCGGCATGACGGCCGGCTGCAAGCGGTTGCTTTTCCCGCCCCACTCTTTAGAATATCGACAAGCCGGACGCCAGAAGCCGGCACGATTCCGCCGTCAGGACCCGAGGGTGGATGATGAGAAAGCTTTCCGCGATCCGGAAACAAGATGGCGGCACGGCACGGGGACGGTCTTCCCGCGCGGTGCTCCGGTCGTCACAATCAGCCGAAGGAGAATGCATCACATGAAGAACATCGGAAAAGGATGGATCTGGGCGGTGGCTGCTGTCGCCGCGGTGAGCTGGGGGACTGCTCAGGCGCAAAATTATCCCACCAAGCCCGTCAGGTTCATCGTGACCTATCCCGCGGGCGGCAGTTCCGACGCCATGGCGCGCATCATCGGTCTCAAGCTGACCGAATACTGGGGCCAGCAGGTGCTGGTGGATTCGCGGCCCGGCGCAGCAGGCGCGGTCGGCATGGAATACGCCGCCAAGCAGCCCGCCGACGGTTACAACTTCCTGCTCGGCAATTTCGGGCCGGTGGTCGCCAATCCGCTGCTCAACAAGGTGAAATACAACGTGGCCAAGGATTTCGTGCCGGTGACCCAGATCACGCGTGCCGCCAACATCCTCGTGGTGCCGGTGACCCTGCCGGTGAAAAACGTGAAAGGTCTGGTGGCGCTTGCCAAGGCGCGGCCGGGTGAGCTCACTTTCGGCACCAGCGGTGCCGGCAGCATGTCGCACCTGGCGGGCGAGATGTTCAAGCGGCTCGCCAAGGTCGACATCACCGCGGTGCCTTACCAGGGCGGCGTGTATTCGATCGCCGCGGTGCAGGGCGGCCACATCATGATGATGTTTTCCGATGCCCAGCCGGTGATGTCCAACATCCGCGCCGGCAAGCTGCGCGCGCTCGCGGTGACCAGCGAACAGCGCACGCCGTTCACGCCGGAGTTGCCGACGCTGGTCGAAGAAGGGATCAAGGGGTTTTCCGCTTCCAACTGGTGGGGCATCCTGTTTCCGGCCGGCGTGTCGAAGCCCATCATCGACAAGGTCGCGGCGGATCTGGGGCGGGCGCTGCGGGACAAGGACGTGATCGAGAAACTGGGCAACCTCGGCGTCGAGGCGGTGCCCAGCTCGCCCGAGCAGTTCGGCGCTTTCCTGGCTGCGGAAAACGAGCGCTGGGGCAAGCTGATCAGGGAAGCAGGCATCGGCGGCTTCCAGTAAAAAAAGCGCGTTCGGTCGTTTCCGGACGGCAGCCTGCGGGCTGCCGTTTTCATTTTCAGCGCTTGCGGAACACGATGTCCCATACGCCGTGGCCGAGCTTGAGGCCGCGCGCTTCGAACTTGGTCTGCGGGCGGTAGTCCGGGCGCGGGGCGTAGCCGTCGGCGGTGTTGACGAGCTGCGGCTCGGCGGCGAGCACGGCGAGCACCTGTTCGGCGTATTCCTGCCAGTCGGTCGCGACATGCACATAGGCGCCGGGTTTCAGACGCTCCGCCAGCAGCGACACGAACCGCGGCTGGATCAGCCGCCGCTTGTGGTGTCTTTTCTTGGGCCAGGGATCGGGAAAGAAAACATGCACGCCGTCGAGCGTCGCGCGGCCTATCATGTGTTCCAGCACTTCGACCGCGTCGTGCTGGATGATGCGCACGTTGGCGAGGCGCTGCTCGTCGATCCGTTTGAGCAGGCTGCCGACGCCCGGCGTGTGGACTTCGATGCCGAGATAATCGTTTTCGGGGTGCGCAGCCGCGATGGCGGCGGTCGTCTCGCCCATGCCGAAACCGATTTCGAGGATTTTGGGCGCGGCACGCCCGAATATCCGCTCGAGATCGAGGATCTCGGGTGAAAACGCGATGCCGTAACGCGGCAGCAGCGTTTGGTAAGCGCGTTGCTGCGCGTTCGACACCCGGCCCTGGCGCAGGACGAAACTGCGGATGGGGCGATGCTCTGCGGTCATGGGAAGGCGCCCGGAAGCGGCCGAAGCTTCCAATATAACATATTGATTATAAATGATTTTTGTCGAGAGGCCGCTGGCGCCCTTGCTCCGCAGGCGGCTCAGCCGCCCTTGGCGGCGGGGGTGATCAAGCCGGTGGTCGGAGAGCTCGGCGTGGCCGAATAGAGCTTCTTCGGCATGCGGCCGGCGCGGAAGGCTTCGCGGCCGGCCTCGACCGCTTTTTTCATCGCTGAAGCCATGAGCACCGGATTTTGCGCGGCGGCGATGGCGGTATTCATCAGCACCCCGTCGCAGCCCAGTTCCATGGCGATCGCGGCGTCGGAGGCGGTGCCGACCCCGGCGTCGACCAGCACCGGCACCCTGGCGTTTTCGATGATGATCTGCAGGTTCCACGGATTGAGTATGCCCATGCCGGAGCCGATCAGCGAAGCGAGCGGCATGATGGCGACGCAGCCGATGTCCTCGAGCTGTCTCGCGATGATGGGGTCATCCGAGGTATAGACCATGACCTTGAAGCCGTCCTTGACCAGGGTTCGCGCGGCGTCGAGGGTTTCCACCACGTTGGGGAACAGCGTCCGGGGGTCGCCCAGCACTTCGAGCTTGACCAGCTCGTGGCCGTCGAGCAGCTCGCGCGCGAGCCGCAGCGTGCGCACCGCATCGTCGGCGGTGTAGCAACCGGCGGTATTGGGCAGCAGCGTGTACTGCGACGGCGGAATCGCCTCCAGCAGGCTGGGCTCGTTGGGGTTCTGGCCGATGTTGGTGCGGCGGATGGCAACGGTGACGATCTGGGCGCCGCTCGCCTCCACCGCGGCGCGGGTTTCAGCGAAGTCCTTGTACTTGCCGGTGCCGACCAGCAGGCGCGAACCGTAGGATTTGCCGGCGATGACCAGCGGATCGAGGTTTTCGTGAGGTTTCATGACTTTTCCTGTGATTCGGTCAGCTTAGGCGCTCCAGGCGGCCTTGCACAATGACCGCAGTCAAGACCGGCTGGCCGCCCGGTGATCATCCGCCGCCGACCGCAACGACGATTTCGAGCCTGTCGCCGTCGGCGAGCCACTGCTCGGGGAAGCGGCTGCGCGGTACGATCGCGCCGTTCCTTTCGATCGCCACGCGCTTGCCGGCGAGCTCGAGCCGGTCCAGCAGTTCACTGCAGTTGAGTGGCTCATCGAACTCGTGGCGCGCGCCGTTGACGGTGATGGCAATCATGACTTGAAAAAAACGGGAAAACCCGCGCCGGCTGCGGCGTATGGGGGCAATATGAAAGCAATTTTTGCAGCTTGAGCACCATTTGGCAACCGTTCGCGACCAATGTTCCATGTGATTTCAGAGCGATGCGTCAGCGGCGAGTTCGACGAAAGCGCGCGCGAGCCCGTCCGTGACCGCGGCGAGCCGGCCGTAATCGAGACGTTCCGGCGTATCGAGCGCGGTATGGTAGTAGGGATAGCGGTAAAACGCGGTGTCGGTCACCATCACCGCGCGATAACCCTGGCGCCAGAACGAGAGCTGGTCGCTCCACGCGACGCCGGGAACCCACGCCGGCAGCGCCGCGGACTCGGCGGGGAAATCCGAGTGCCGGCGGAATGCCGCCACGGCCTGCTTGAGCAGACGGCGCGAGCGCAGATTGGAAACGAAAGCGATGAAATTGCCGCAGTCGGGGTAGAAGCGGCGCAGCAGCGGTGGATAGCGCTGGCTGCCGCGCGCCTCGCTGTAACAGCCGAGCATTTCCAGCGAGAACATGGCGTGAATGTCGTCGCCGCGCCGGCGTGCCGCTTTGGCGTAGACGCCGCTGCCCATATCGCCCCAGAAAAAAAACGGCGGCTCCTCGTTGACGAAGGCGACCAGGCGCAACGTTCTGGCGGGGCGCACGCCGGCGAGCAGGCGCGGGAGTTCGATCAGGGCCGCTACCGCGCTGGCGTTGTCGTCGGCGCCCGGGCTGCCCTGCACGCTGTCGTAGTGCGCGCCAACGACGATGATTTCATCGGACTGCGAAGCGCCGGCGATCGCGATTTCGAGATTGGCGGAATCCACGCCGGCCGTGGTGTAACGCTGGGCGGCTACTGCATAACCCTGTTGCTGCCACTGCGCTGCGATATACGCTTGCGCCGCGGCGAGTGCTGCGGGCCGCCACACGTTGCGTTCGCCGATGTCGCGCGCCAGCACCCCGACGTGTGCCCTGAGCCGCTCACTGAGCTGTTCGATGTCGGCGGAGCGAGCCTGAAAAGACATGGGCATTGCCGATGGCCTTTATGCCGGTGATTGTCCGTGTGAGACGGCGTGCGGCGTCCGCTCGTCCGTGAGCGGGATCCTTTCATGCCATCCCGGCGCAGAAGCGAGCGGACGCAGCGCTTCGAGGCCCGCGGGCAGGTGTTCGTGGATGCCGATGGCGAGCACGCCGCCCGGCGCCAGATGCCCGATCAGCCGTTCAGCGACGCCGCGCTGCACATCGGGCGCGAAATAGGTGAAGACGAGATTGCGGCACAAAACGAGATCGAACACGCCTTCGGGCATCGCGACGCGGATATCCTGTTCGACAAATTCGACGCCAGCGCGGAAGCTTTCGCGCAGGCAGCGCAGCCTGCCTTGTTGCCCGAACGCGATGGGCAGCCACGTCGGCGGCAGCTCGCGCAGGCTGCCGGCGGAATAACAGCCCGTGCGTGCCCGCCGCAGCATGGCGGGCTCGACATCGGTGGCAGTTATTTCCAGGGCGATTGCGGGAAAACGTCGTTGCATTTCCAGATCCCAGACGAGGCGCAGGGTGTAAGGTTCTTCGCCCGCAGCGCAGCCGGCGCTCCAGGCGCGCAGCCACGTTCGCCCGCCGGCCGATGCACGCGCCGCGAGGCGCGGCAGCACGATTTGCCGCAGCGCATCGAATGTGCCGCGGTCGCGGTAGAAGCGCGAAATCGGAATGCGGCACAACGCGTCGAGCACGGCGCGCTCGGCGGCATCGTGTTCGATACGGGCACGATAGCGGGCGAGGTCAGTGATGCCGAGTTCACGCAGCCGTTTTGCCAGGCGCTTGCCCACCAGCCGCCGTACTTTGCGGTAACCGGGCCAGCGCAGGCCGAGCCGCGGCAGCGCCCATTGCAGAAATTCGGTGCATTCGCGGTCGTTCATCGTTGCGATGAGAGTCGCGCACAACGGCGGGCATGTCCGACGCCCCGCTATTTACAACATATTCCGGGAAAGGCGCCTGCCCTTTGACGGGGATCAAGAAAGCACACGGGTCGTCTTAGAAACCCAGGGCTGCGCTGATTCCGGCGAGCCAGTTGCGCCCCGGTGCCGGTTCGTAGAAGCGGCTGTTACTTTCGGCGACGATCACCGAGCCGGCGTAGCGCCGGTCGGATACGTTGTCGACGCGCACGAACTGGCTCAGGCGCCAGTTTTTGCCGCGCTGCTCGAAACCCGCGCGCAGGTTCCACACCGTGTAGGCGGCAGCCGCTTCGTTGTTGAGATCGTCGACGTAAACCTTGCCGTTGCGCTTCGCTTCGACGCCAGCGTGAAAGCCGCTGGCCGGGTGGCGCCACACCAGTTCGCCGTAGAGACTGGAAGGCGGCACGCCGGGCAGCTTGTTGCCGGCGGCGACGGTGGAGGCGCCGCTCGCGAACGCCCGGGTGAAGCGCGCGTCGAGCACGGTCCAGGAAACCAGCGCTTCGAAGCGGCGCGCGAAGCGGCTTTGCCACGCGAGTTCCAGCCCTTCACGGCGGGTCTGCGCGGCATTCTTGAAATCGGTGCGCCCGCCGCTCGAACTGTTGACCACGATTTCGTCCGAGACATCGATGCGGTACAGCGCGGCGTTGAGGCGGCTTGCCGGACCGATCAGCATTTTCACGCCGAGTTCGCGATGGAGACTGTCGGCGGGCTGCAGCGCGAAATTGAGCCCGCTCGCGCCGCCCGGGCGGTAGGCGAGTTCGGCAAAGGTCGGCGTCTCGAAGCCTTTGCCGAGATTGGCGTAGAGATTGATCGCTGGTGTGAGCCTGAACACCAGGCCCGCGACCGGCGTGGTGCGCGTGTAACCGACGGCACCGCTGTCGTCGGGATTGCCGGCGGCGATGAAGTAGTCGCGCGAATCGAAACTGATGCGGCTGTGGCGCAGCCCTGCCAGCAGATTCCAGCGCGGCGCGAACTGCCATTCGGCCTGGGCGTAAAGATCGGTGCTGGCGACGGTGTCGTCTTCGTTGCGCTTGAGCGCGCCGGCGATGCCGAAATTATTGACATAGCCTTTGCGGCGTTCGGCCATGCGGTCGTGGTCGAATCCGATGCTGAACATGAGCGGCGCCGCAGCGAGCGTGACCTCGCGCGTCCAGCGCAAGGCGGCGCCGCCATAGCCGCGGTCGAGATCGACGACACCGCCGGCGCTGAGCGCGGCCGAGCCCTGAAAGCCGAGGAATTGCGTCACCTGCCGCTCGCCCAGATAGAGCCGTGCCTGCAGCCTGTCATGCGACGACAGCGCGAGATCATAGATCAGTCCCGCCTGGTTCTGGGCCACGCTCTTGCGGGTGTTGAATGTCGTGGCCGCGGCATCAGCCTGGCGCGGATTGCGCGCAAACTGGGCGGCGGTGAGCCCCAGCGGATCCTGGGTATCGGGCTGATCCAGCGCGTTGACGACCAGGGTCAGGGTGCCGGCGGCAAGCGGCATTTTGAATTTGGCGTTGAGGTGGTCGCGGCGCGCCGTGCCGTGGTCGCGATAGCCGTCGGTCTCGAAACGCGAAGCATCGATCAGGTAATTCAGGGCGCCGCGAGTGCCGCCGAACTGCGCGCCGAGTCGCGTCGTGCCGTAACTGCCGGCGGCGAAGCTTGCCGAGAACTCGGGCTCGGGCGGGCCGTCGGCGGTGAAAATCTGGATCACGCCGCCCGCGGCGTTGCCGTAGAGGCTGGAGAACGGGCCGCGCAGCACTTCGATACGCTGCGCCGAGGACAGGTTGAACGATGCCGCCTGCCCCTGGCCGTCGGGCATGGTCGCCGGAATGCCGTCGGCGATGAGCCGCAGGCCGCGCACGCCGAAGCTCGCGCGCGCGCCGAAGCCGCGCGAGGAAATCTGCAGGTCCTGCGCGTAGTTCTGGCGGTTTTGCACCACGATGCCGGGGACCCGGCCAAGCGGCTCCGACAAATTGACCAGCGGATGGTCCTCGCGGATCGCGCGCCGCTCGACGCTGTCGATCGCCACCGGCAGGTCGAAACTGTCGTGCTCGACGCGGGTGGCGCTGACCGTGACTTCGGGCAGGGCCGGTGGGGTCGCAGGTTGCTGCTGGGCAAGGCCGCCGGCTGCGCCTGCCGCCAGCGCGCAGCCGCACGCCAGGGGGGGAAGAACGGAAATTTTCATGGGGCCGACCGCGTAGCGGATTTATTTCATTCCGGCGATATAGTCGGCGAGGATCTCGATGTCCGCGTCCGACAGACCTTGCGCGATCGACGACATCTGGCCGTCCATGTCGAAGCGGGTCGATGCCTTGAAACCGCGCAACTGGGTGCGCAGATATTCATGCTGCTGTCCCGCGATCCGTGGAATGTGCTGCTGCCCCGTCAGCGCCGGCCCGTGGCACGCCACGCAATGGTGCTGCTCGCTCAAGCGGCGTCCGGCGGCTGCCCTGTCCGGAGCAATGACACGCGCCGGGGGCGTCAGCGGTTGGACCGAGAAATACGCGGCGAGGTCGTTGACGTCGGCATTGGTGAGATCCCTGGCGAGCGGCGACATCTGCTGGTCCTTGCGGTTGCCTTCGCGGAACATGATCAGTTGTGTCACGATGAATTGCCGGGGTTGCCCGGCGAGCGAGGGCACGGCGGGATTTTGCGAATTTCCGCCGGGGCCGTGACAGGCGGCGCAGGTCTGGGCCTTTTGCCGCCCCGCCTCGGCGTCGGCGGCGGGCGCGGCCGGCGGCCATGCAAACAAAGACAGCGCGGCAGCGAGCATCGCCCGCTGCGCCCTGAATCGCTTGCCGCTCACTTCTTGTAACTGATCCGGTAGATGATGCCGTTATAGTCGTCGGAAACGAGCAGCGCTCCGTCACGCATGACCAGCACGTCGACCGGACGACCCCACGCCGGCGGGTTCGCGTTGGGATCTTCGAGGAAGCCTTCGAGGAACGGTGTGGACTTCGCCTTGCCTTTGTCGTCGACGGTGACGCGTATCACGTTGTAACCCTGCTTGACGGTGCGGTTCCACGAGCCGTGCTGGGCGATGAACATGCTGTTCCGATACTCGGCGGGGAACATTTTGCCGGTATAGAAGCGCATACCCAGCGGGGCGACGTGTGCGCCGAGTTTCAGCACCGGCGGCGTGAATTCGGAACAGGTGCGATGTTTGCCGAATTCGGGATCGAGGGTATCGCCCTGGTGGCAAAAGGGATAACCGAAATGCTCACCCTTGTGTTTCACCACGTTGAGTTCGTCCGAGGGCATGTCTTCACCCATCCAGTCGCGGCCGTGCTCGGTGAACCACAGCTGGCCGGTCTTGGGATGCCAGTCGAAGCCGACCGAATTGCGCACGCCCATGGCATAGTTTTCCATCACGCCGGTTTTGGGATCGACCCGCGAGATCGACCCCTGGATGTAGCTTGGCATGACGATGTTGCCGGGCGCGCCGATGTTGAAGTAGAGCTTGCCGTCGGGGCCCATCGCGAGGAACTTCCAGAAATGGCCGACCTGCTTCGGCAAACCGTCGATGATCACCCGCGGTTCGGGCGGGTTGTCGAGCTTCGCTTCGATGTCTTGGTAGGCCAGGATGCGCGTCTGCTCGGCGACATAGAGCGTGCCTTTGTGAAAAGCGACGCCGTTGGGGGTGTCGAGACCCTTGAGGACTTTTTTCACCTCGCGCCTGCCGCCGCGATCGACGATGGCGTAAACGTCCTTCAGGTTGCGATTGCTGACGAACACGGTGCCTTTGTCGCCGAGCGCGAGCGAACGTGCTTCGGGCACGCCGTCGGCCCAGACTTCGACTCTGAAACCGGGCGGCACCTTGAGCTTGTTGACCGGCAGCTCGCTCGCCGGCCTGCCGGCAAGGTGCGGCGCGATCGGTGCGAGTTTCGAACCGGCCATTTCAGGCGGCTGGCCCTGCATCCAGCGCGGCTGCTCTTTGGGGGCCGCAGCGGGTGCGGGCTGCGCATGGACGCCGGAAACGGTCAATGCGAACCATGCGGCGGCAAAACACGACGTGACGCGGAAATTGCAAACAGAAGTAATTGGAACAGGCATGACACACCCCCCTATTTTGTGTTGAAGGCTGATAACCCCGTCCTCGTCTCCGGTGTCTTCGCGCGCACCGGTCGTCAACCGACAACAGTCTAGCAAGGCCGGCATGACTTGAAAAGGTGCCGTGCTAGAATCGTTCCACTCCAGTTTGCCGTTCGGTTTCCGTGCAACGACGCGATATTTCCGATAGCCGCCTGCTTCAGTTCGTCGCTGCCGCCATCGCGGCAATCCCGATCTGGTTTTTCGTGCGCCCGTTGCTGCCCGAAATGTGGCGCGCACCGGGCAGTCCCGCGCTGTATCTGACGGGGGTTGCCGGAGCCGCGCTGCTGCTGGTGCCGGTCGCCTTCGTGGTTGCCAAGCGCGGCGGGGCAAGCGCCAACCCGGTCGGCTGGTTCAATGCGCACATCGTCTGTTCGCTCGCCGGCATGGTGCTGGTCGCGATTCACTCCGGCGGTTTCCTGCGGCGTCCGCCGGCATTGCTGCTGCTCGCGCTGGCGGCGCTCGCCGTGCTCGGCGTGTGGGCGCGCGTGCGCGGCTCGCGGCGCATGGCGGCGACCTTCGCTTCGAAAGCGCCGGCGTTCCATCCGCCGGACGCGGCTGCACGCGAACGGCTGCGCCTACTCATCAGCGAGAAACGCGCGCTGCTCGCGCGGCTCGAACCGCGGGCGGACGAAGCCACGTTTTCGGTCAACCTGCCGCATTTGCTGCGCAACCCCGCGCTGGCGCTCGCCTATCAAAAGCTCGCGCGTGAGGAAACGGCCCTGCTCGGCACGCGGCGCGCGGTGCCGCCGGTTCAGGCGTGGTGGCGGCCGCTGCACATGGCGCTCGCGTGGTTGTTCGTGCTGGGCGTGGTGATTCACGTGATCACGGTGACTTTCTTCGCCGGGTATGTGGCCGACGGCGGAACCATCAGCTGGTGGCATTTGACGGCGTGGTGAGGCAATGACGGCAGCGACTGCAACCCCGAACGCACGTCTCGCGCTGCTGATCGACCTCGAGCGCTGCACCGGCTGCAAGAGCTGTGAGGCGGCGTGCAAACAGGAGCACCGTCTCGGTCCCGGCGAGTATCGCACCAAGGTGGTGTGGGCGAGCGCGCTGGAGGAAGCCGGCCTGGCATTCCTGACGCTGACCTGCCAGCATTGCGAGCGCCCGGCGTGTTTGCGCGCGTGCCCGGTGAATCCCAAGGCGATCGAAAAGGATGCGGCGACCGGCATCGTGCGCGTCATGGAGTCGCGCTGTACCGGCTGCGGCGAGTGCGTGATCGCGTGTCCCTACAGTGCGATGGGCTACGACCCGAAAGGCCATCACGCGGTGAAATGTGATTTGTGCGTCGAGCGGCGCGCAGAAGGCGCGGCGACCACGGCGTGCGCGAGCGTGTGTCCGACGCAGGCCATCCGTTTTGGCAAGCGCTCCGAACTGCTCGTCGATGCTGAAAACTCGGGGCGTGCGCCGCGTGACCACGACCATTTTCTGCTCGGGCCGGCGACGATTTATCTGGAAAGGCTGACGCCCCGGCAGTCGAGCAGCGCCACTGCGGTGACGCCGGCGCGCGCCCATCCGCGGGAGTCGCGCCGCCCGTCGTTCATGGATGCGTTGTCCGCGCAAAGCGCGGTACTTGCCGCGCCGCCGGCGTTTCCCTACGGTGAAACGCGCGCCGCCGCCGCACCCGACCGTGTCGTGCCCGGCGGCTGCAATATCTGCTTCAACTGTTGCAGCGTAAAATTTTACTTTAAAAACAATAAGTTAGTAAAAATCACCGGCAACGACGACGACCCGCTGCTACAGGGCCGCATCTGTCCCAAGTCGCAGCTCACGCTGCAGATGTACCACAGCGAGCACCGGCTGCTGTATCCGCAGAAGCGCGTCGGCGCGCGCGGCGAAGGCCGCTTCGAGCGCATTTCGTGGGACCAGGCGCTCGACGAGATCGCCGAAAAACTGAAAAAAGTGCGCAATGACTACGGGCCCGAGGCGCTCGCGATGTTCATCGGCACGCGCACCGGCATCCTCGACTATCGCGCGACCACCAAGATGTTCGCGCAATTGTGGGGCACGCCCAACAAGGACGGCACCGATCCGTTTTGCGCGAGCTCGAAGAACGTCGCATTTGAGATCACGCTGGGCGCGATCGGCAGCGGCAACAGCTATACCGAAACCGATCTGGGTTCCGCCGAGCTCTATGTCTACATCGGCGACAACCAGGCCGAAACGCGCCCCGTGTACTTCGGCATGATCAACGACTGGCGCCTCAGAAACGGCGCGAAAATGGTCGTGGTCGATCCGCGGCTGACGGCGACCGCGTCCAAGGCCGACCGCTGGCTGCCGATACGTCCCGGCACCGACATGGCGCTGGGCCTGGCGTTGGCGCAGCACATCCTCGCCAATGACTTGCACGATCAGGCGTTTTGCGCCGAGTGGGTGCTCGGCTTCGAGCCATGGCGCGATTTCATCCTGCAGCGAGGCTACACGCCGGAATGGGCAGCGCCGATCACCGGCCTCGCCGCGCCGGACATCAGACAACTGGCGGAGGAAATCGCCGCCGCCGACGGTTGCGTGATTTTCGCGAGCCGCGGCATCAACCAGCACACCAACGGCACCCAGACCAACCGCGTGCTGATGTTCGTCGCCGCCATCACCGGCAACTGGGGGCGGCGCGGCGGCGCGTTCTTCAACATGAGCGCGGGCACGCCGATCGCCGCCAAGGTGCCGGCGGAACGCTCGCCCGAAATCAGGCGTCCGCGCGTGAGGCGCAGCCCCGCCGGCTGGACCGAAGCGATGCTCGACGGCAAGCCGTATCCGATCCGCGCGCTCATCACCTGCAACAATCCGCTCGCGCAGTGGCCGGGACAGGCGCGCGCGCGCGAGGCATTCGCCGCGCTCGACCTCATGGTGCACATCGAACTCTTCGCCAACGAAACCTCGGCGTATGCGGATTACCTGCTGCCGGCGGCGAGTGGCATCGAAAAAGGCGAGATCGGCCGTTCCAACGACGACCGCCGCATCGTCTGGATCGACAAGATGATCGAGCCGCCGGGCGAGGCGAAAGCCGACGCCTGGATCTGGATCGAACTCGGCAAGCGCTTCGGTTTCGACGACGTGCTGAAAGACGAATACAAGGATCCGGCGGTGTTCTGGGACGAGGTGTGCAGCGACAGCGACGGTCTGCGCGGTTGCACCCAGAAGCGCCTGCATTCGGTGCCGTATCGCTGGGTGCGCCAGCCGGTGGCGAGCGAGGACGCGCCGGAAATCGAAACGCTGTACCTCGAAGGTACCACCGTTGCCGGCGGTGCGCCCGGCCGGCGTTTTCCGACGCAGTCCGGCAAGCTCGAATTCTGGAGCGGGGAACTCGAAGCCAAATTCAATACGCTGGGGCTCTCAGCGCTGCCGGAGTTTTACTCGGAGCGCGAGCAACTCGTCGATCTGCCGTACATGGAATTGCAGGACAGCGATGCCGAGGAAGGCGTGATTTCGCCGTTTTGCTCGCCCGCGACCGGTGCCTCGCGCGCGCGCATCGTGGCGCCGGACGCCAACCATCCCGGCGCGCGACTGCGCGCGCGGGGCTTCGATACCGAGCTCGTCACCGGCCGCCCGCCCGCCGCGCATTTCCACAGCTGGACGCATTATTTCTGGCAGGCGCAGGAAATGTGGCCCGATCTTTACTGCCAGATCCATCCCGACAAAGCGGCGGCGCTCGGCATCGCCGACGGCGAGCGCGTCAGCATCGAATCCGCGCACGGCGCGATCGAAGCCGTGGCGTGGGTGCACGCCGGCATCCGTCCCACGGCGGTGTTCGTTCCGATCGGCTGGGGCGAGCGCCAGCCCTACCACCCCTGGCGCTCGGTCAACTTCCTCACCGACAAGACCCAGCGCGACCCGGTCTCGGACCAGACCAATCTCAAGGTCCTGTTATGCAAGGTGTCGCGCGCGACGGCCTGATTGACGTACAATTCCGGCATCGCGGGTGTAGTTCAATGGTAGAACGGCAGCTTCCCAAGCTGCATACGAGGGTTCGATTCCCTTCACCCGCTCCAGAACAAAAAAGCCCGCACAAAGCGGGCTTTTTTGTTCCGTAGTGCGATCGGGATGAGAACCCTCTGGTTCGAAAACGAGCTGCGCGAGTTTCAGTGAAGGCCGGCCTTCAGGTTACGCCGGAACTACAACGAATAGTCCGGTGAACGTCCGGTTGGACGCTGCCCGCTTAAGGAAACTCTGAAAAACCTGCACTTCTCGTCATCCTAATGGTGTTACGGTACGTTGAATAGCCATGAGGACGAGGA